>CAXBBB010000174.1:0-5666 GCA_963973615.1 uncultured Rhodothermales bacterium
GCCGACCGAGAGCGAGTCGAAAGCCGAACTGGACCGCTTCGCCGACGCGCTGATTTCGATCCGCGCCGAGATTCAGGAAGTCACGCTGGGCCTCGCTGACGCCACCCAGAACGTCCTCAAGCAAGCACCGCACACCGCCGCCCTGGTCCTCGCCGACGATTGGCAGATGCCGTACAGCCGCGAGAAGGCCGCCTTCCCCGCTGACTGGACGCGCGACTCCAAATTCTGGCCGACCGTGCGCCGCGTCGACGATGCCTACGGCGACCGCAACCTAGTCTGTACCTGCCCCCCGATGGAGGCCTACGCCGAAGCGTAAATCCAGGCTCTAGCCACCAAACGAAACGCCCCGCCCGGATTAGCTCCGAGCGGGGCGTTTCGTTTGGTGGCTGATCCGATCAGCGAGCGACCGTCAGCGTGCGGCTGGTGCGGAACGTCTCGCCTTGGATGCGGACGACGTAGAGTCCCGATGGCAGCCCAGCGGCGTCGACCGACAGCGTCGCGGCGCCCTCGACGGTGCCACTGAGCAGCGTGGCGACGCGTCGGCCCAGCAGGTCGTAGAGGCCCGCTGTCACGTTCTGTGATTTGGCGACGCTCAGTCCGAGTGCCGTCTGGCCAGCGAACGGGTTGGGACCTTCGAGGGCGAGCGCAAACGCGCCCTCCAGCCCAATCGCCAGTTCGACGACCGGCGAAAACTCGGCCGCGCCGTCGAGATCGACCTGGCGAAGGCGGAAGGCGTAGCTGCCCGGAGCGAGCGTGGGCGTCGTGAAGGCGTAGCGCTGCGCTTCGAGCGTCGTGCCGGCTCCGCGCACGAAGTCGACCGTTTGGAAGTCGCCGTTCGAGCGCATCTGCACGTCGAACCCTTCGTTGTTCGTCTCGCTCGCCGTCACCCAGTTCAGGACCGCACGGCTTCCGTCGGCAGCGCCGGTAAAGCTGGCGAGTTCAACGGGAAGCACGCCCGATGGGTACTGCGCAGCAGCGGAGAAATTCAGCGTTCCGTATCCGATGTTGGAGCTTCCGCCAGGAGCATCGGAAGGCGCGACTGCTTCATTCGACCGAAATGCATTTCCTCCGTTCAGGTATGTCCCTACGAAGTCGAAAGCATTGCCGGTAGCAACGCCGATATCGGAGAGTGGGAAGCTCGAGGTGTACTCTGAACCCGAGACCGAAGGTGGCGCCCCACTAACAAAGGTGTGGCTGCCAGAGGACGCGATCTCGAATAGGCCGAAATAGCCTGACTCCATTGCTAGGGCATAGTCCGGAGTAAACCCGGTCGCGAAGTTGACAGTCGAACGATTCGACCCATCGGTACCAGAGATAGCTCTTCGAGCATTGTCTCCGGTATCGTTGAGACCTGATGTCGACGTAATACCGCCTGTTTTGCTGTCAATGTACAGAACGCCGACATCATTGAATGCCGCTCCTGTATTGAACGTCACCGTGACGCTCGTCCCGTCATCATTGAGCGTTATGGAACCGGCCCCCATCGTACCGCCAAACCCGGTCCCTGTATTTCCGGTGTACGTTTGCTGCGCACTGACTGGCGCGATGAGTAGCGCAAAGAGCGCGAGAGTAGTAAAAAGCCGCATTGGGGAAATGGGGTTAGGGTGGGTGGGATGGAAAAGCGCCTCCGCCCACCGTGATTCGGTAGGTAGAGGCGTAGTGGTGCGATTAACGTAAAACCGTAGCGCTCGTGGTCAGGCGGAAGGTCTCACCCTCGGCCACGATCACGTAGACGCCCGGCGCCACGTCACTTAGCGTTGCCGCAACCGACGCGTCGGCGGCGCCGCGGAAGAGCGTCGTCACCAGCCGGCCCGTCACGTCGTAGGCCGAAACCGTCACCTGCTGGGCGCTGGGCACGGCAAGGCTCACGTTGGTCAGGCCACGCGACGGGTTCGGGGTGACAGCCAGAGTAGCCACATCGCTCGATACCGCGAGTTCGACGGTGGACGAGAGTTCGGTCGCTCCGTCGAGGTCGGTCTGGCGCAGGCGGAAAGTGTGGACTCCCGGTGCCAGTTCGGGCGTGGTGAAGGCGTAGGAGCGCGCCTCTAGCGTGGTGCCGAAACCGGGTGCGAAGTGCACGTCGCGGAAGGCCGCCCCGTTGGCGGAGTGCTCGACGTAGAAACCGGCGTTGTTGGTCTCTGACGCGGTGACCCACGACAGGCGCGCCGCGTTGCCCGAGAGGGTACCCTCGAATGCCGTCAACTCGACGGGAAGGATGGCCGACGACTCCAAGAATTGCACGTCCAGCGCGAAGTCAAGGCGTCCTTGCGAGCCGTTAGCGTTGGCAGGCTCCAGAGCACCATAGGTATTGCCTGTCGTGTTGGTGACGAAATCCATTACGCCGCCGCGCGAGTTATCACCACCAGTGTACGCATTGTCTGACTCATTGGCACGGAAGAGAGATGCCGTCATCCGAAGAATGGCGGCACCGGGGGTGCCTCCTAGTGAGTCCCAGGGAATGCTGCCTTCGATATACCCGCTCTCTGTATTGCCACCCGTGCGAACTCGCCCAGTGAACGAAGACGCTGCATACGAATCACGCCAGATGCGATGATCGAGATTGCCCGATCCAAGCCGCGTAATGGCTAGGAAGTCCCACTCAGCATTTGCAGGCACTAGGTTGTTCGAGTTGCCAGCGAGGAAGGCATTTCGGTTTGCGGGCGCTGCCGGGCGCTGAATGCTGAGTTGGAAGAACGGGGCTCCATTGCCGCTCGCTACGTTGAACGATGAATCCGTCACCACCAAGTAATAGAGCGAGTCAGCAGAAGATGCCAATCGGAGTTCCAGAATGTCCAACGCATTTACACGAAGCACATCCGGGCCATTGGAGTTGAAATCTGTTCTGTGGTCGCCTTCGGCATCAGCCCAGATAAACTCGTTCAGGCCAGCGGCTGTGCCTGAACTATAAGTGGAATCGTTAGATGTTGTTGGTGCAGTCCCCCCCCATTCCGCAGCAGATCCATCAACGATGACTTGGCCTTTTGCAGGTACGGCAACTAGGAGAAAGAAGAGAAGAGCTATAGCGTGTCGCATGAGCGGAGGAGTGTAATGAAAGCGCTTACAAGTCTAAATATAATCTCTTCTCCATTTTGACTTCTTACGAACGCGAAAAATCTGATCTTTTGTTATCCTCTTTTTAAGAGCCGCCTGTCTCCAAAGGCTCCTCTTCAGGCAACGGACCATCCGAGTGATCGGTGCTGCGGCTTCCAGCGCCCAGCACGTGGACCGGATTACCTAAGGTATCCTGCACGTAGAGCATCTGGATCAGCACCATGGTCGCAACGGCTAGTGGAGCGGCTACGAGAACTCCCAGTCCGCCCGCAAGCGTCCCTAAGACGAGTTGCGAGGCGATCAAGACGAACGGCAGAATGTCGGGCGTGCGGCGCTGGACGAGTGGGAGCAGCAGGTTGCTCTCGATGAGTTGCGCGGCGGCATAGATCCCCACGACGGCGTACAGGTCGCTCATGCCCCCCGTCGCCAGCGCGGCTCCCGACCCAATGATCACCCAGACGAATCCGCCGACGTACGGTACGAACGAGAGCAACGCCGCCAAAACCGCCAGCGTGAGAGCAAGCGGTACGCCGAAGAGCATCAAACCCACCCAGGTGAGCACGCCCAGAATCAGCATCGAGATGCCACGCCCGATCAGCCAGCGGCGTAGCGCGTGGCCGGTCGACCGGAGCGTTTCCCTCGCGCGTTCGTGGTGGCGGGCGGGCAGCAGCTTGACGACGCCGTCGAAGTAGGGCTTGGGCGTCGCCGCCAGGAAGATGCCGCCGAAGACGAGGATGAACGTGTTAACTACGGCACTGGAGAACGTACCGACCATGCGTTGTGCCAGGCTCCCCATCTGACCGCCTGCCCGATCTAGCACGACCGACGTAATGCCCCACGACTCGAGCCGAGCCTCAATCGTTTGGGCATACTGCGGCGCCTGCTCCACAATCGTCCGCACTTGATCTACGACGCTTGGGCCGATCAACCAGAACAAAGCGGTCAGACCTGCGAGAACGGTTACGATCACAACTCCCAACGACCAACCCCAACTCAGCGGCGTGTGGCGTCTCAGTTCGTCGGTCAGTCCGCTGAAGAGTAGGCCAAGCAACAGAGCCGCGAATAAGAGCAAGAGTACCTTCCCGATGGCGGGCACCAAAACGAAGGCCAGCAGGACAGCTAGTGCCACCAGCGCGATTCGGCTGAGTCGGGAGGAGAACGTATCGTCTGTCATCATCTAGCGCGCGATAAAGTGTGCGCAGACTACCGGGATAACCGCCCTTTAGACGTGACTCTGAGGTTAAGTCCGGAAGGTGTCGCGACTTCGTCAAATACGAAGGCGGGCAATAGAAGGCCGGTCGATACGGCCCATTGGATTCCCAGTTCGTCAGGCCGCGTCGCGCTCGGAGCGAGCGTGCCCGCCTCGGCGGAGCATCTCATAGGTGCCCGTCATCGCCGATGCGATGTTCGACAGGTGCGAACTCACGCGCGAGATCATGTGGATGCTCAGCGCCAGAACCGTCGCTTCGTTGGTCGGGACGTCGCTTGTGGCGAGTGCGCGCATCAGCGAGGCAGCGTCGGCTTTGATCGACGCGTGGCGTTCGATGACGACTAAGGCACGCCCCGAATCGCGCTCGGCGAAACACACGATCGTATCACCGAACGCTTGATCGACACGTCCGCGCAGAATCCGAAGGCGTTCGACGAGCGGACCTCGGCGCGGGTGACGCGACAGCGCGGCATTTCGGGCCAGCGCCTTCCCTAGATCGCCGATGCGCTCAGCCTCGTTGACGACCGACACCAGCTTGAGACTGAGCACCAATTCACGCTCGGGGTCGACGGCCAAATGTTCGAGTAGCGCACGCCGAACGTCCTCCTCTAGCGCGTTGACTTGACTGTCGAGGCTCGCCAGATTCAGGTCGAGAATCTCATTGTCGAGCAGCGTTCCGGTCGCCGCGCCGAACATCTGCTGACCGATCACTAGCATCCGCTGCACATCGCCCATCGCTTGGCGGACCAGCGCGGGTTGTGCGTTGCGGAAGAGGTCGAGCAGGCCCATCGGAAAGTCGGAGATAGCGCGGAAGAGTGTCCGAACAAGAAAGGAATCTCTGGCGGTAGATATGGTCCGCCTATCGTTAACGTTCAGTTATCGTTCGCTTTACGATAGAGACGATGCAGACGTGCGTACTTAGCGACGGCAGCGGGCATCTGCCCTCCGATAGAACGCCCCTCCGACAGCCGCTCGCGCAAATCGGTACTGCTCACGTCGACACGCGGCGCGTCTATCCAATCGACGTAATCGGCGAACGGAGAATCGATTGGCTGCTCGTCGCCCCGGCGGTAAACGGCCAGACGAGCATGCGCGACGATCCGCTTCGGGTCGCGCCACGTGGGGAACGTCGCCAGGCTGTCCTCTCCCAGGATCAACCACCAGCGCGCGTCGGGATGGAGAGCGTGAAGCGCATCGAGCGTATCCGCCGTGAACGACCGCCCCGCCCGACGCAATTCGAGATCGGACACGTCGAAGTCAGGCTGATCCGACGTAGCCAGTTGGGTCATCGCTAGCCGATGGGCAGGCGGCACGCCGACGGCCTTGTGCGGCGGACGCGCCGACGGCATCCAGATCACGCGGTCGAGCGCTAACTGCTCCAGCGCCGCCTGCGCCTCAGCGATGT
>CAXBBB010000175.1:0-5652 GCA_963973615.1 uncultured Rhodothermales bacterium
ACGCCCGTCCGCCCGGGTGGACGACGTGGTAGGTAGCGCCGCCGAGGCTCGCCTCGGCACGCGTGTCGATCACGTCGACGGTCAGGCCGTGGAAGCCGAAGATTGGTGCCATCCACTCGGCGTCGCGCTGCGCGAGGTACGGGTTGACCGTGACGACGTGGACACCGCGACCGGCGAGTGCGTTGAGGTACATCGGCGCTACGCCAACGAGCGTTTTACCCTCACCCGTCTTCATTTCGGCGATCTTGCCTTGGTGCATCGCGACGCCGCCCAAGAGCTGGACGTCGTACGGAATCATGTCCCACTTGATCAGCGTGCCGCCCGCTTCCCACTCCTTGCCGACCATGCGGCGGCACGTCTCCTTGACGACGGCGAACGCTTCGGGGAGAATCTCGTCGAGCGTCGCGTCGCTGCGTTCGAGCCACTCGTCGTCCAACTCGTCGAGTTCTTCGAGCAGCTTCTGGCGCTCGTCGACCGAGATCGTCTCGGCCTCTTCGCCCTCGGCAGTGACGCCACGCAGACGGTCGCGGATTTCCTTCTGGTCGGCTTCGACTTCTTCGACTGCCGACGCTAGACGCGCGCGGAAATCCGTCGTTTTGGCTTTGAGTTCGTCGTCGGTCAGACGCTCCAGACCTTTGTAGTGCTCATTGATCTCGTCGACGATGGGCCAGATGTCGTTGAGCTGGCGGCCTTGTTTGTCGCCGAAGAGTTTTTTGAGGAAGCCGAGCATGGGCAGAAACGTCGCAGAAAAGAGGAAAGGCCGAAAGTAGGCGGCAGCGAGCCGCACGGCGGGGAATATCGCTGGGATACGGTCGCCAGGGCAGCACGTTTGAATGCAACGGGGTGAATCGGCGTTCCGGCGTCCGGGTCCCCGAAAATCCGCGAACCGTCGTCCGGCGTGGTGGGCAGGCTTGACCGCGCGCATATCGGTCCCGTTCTTGTGTAGCTGAACCAACGCCCGCGCCATCGCCCCTTCGGTACTTCCAGTTACGACTGTCCCAGCCTCGGCTGTCTCAGCTTTGGCTGCTCCCTTCGTCTCTTACCGATCTCCGATGCGACCTCTTCGTACCCTCGCGACCTGCGCGTGCCTCCTGCTGCTCGCCTCAGCCGCATCCGCTCAACTGGGCAGCGGCGGCGCCTTCTCCGTCCTCTCGCTCGACGCCTCACCCCGCACGGCAGCGCTAGGCGGACTGCACAGCGCACTGGGCGGGACCGATCCGGCCCAACTGTTCTACAACCCGTCGCTGCTCGAACCGTCGAACGGCACGCTATCGCTCGGCTACCTCAACCATCTGGCCGGGCTCAACGCCGGATTCGCAGCCTACGGACGAACCATTCGGGGCATCGACGCAGCCGTCGGCGTGCGCTACCTGAGCTACGGCGAGTTGGACGGCGCCGATGCGCGAGGCGAGGAGACTGGCACATTCTCGGCTAGCGACATCGCACTGACGGCAGGCGCCAGCTACTCGATCAGCGAGCGCTTGAGACTGGGCGCCAACGCGCACGTCGTCACGTCGGGCATCGACGACGCACGGGCGACCGCTCTAGCCGCCGACGTTGCCGCCGCGTTCACCGTTCCGGCGCAGGCCCTAACTGCGACCGTCAGCCTGCACCACGCCGGAGCCGTCGTCTCCTCGCTTGCTGAAACGACCGACGAGTTACCCCTCGACCTGCGCGTGAGTGTGAGCAAACGCCTGCAGTACCTGCCCCTCCTCGTTTCCGTCACCGGCTACAACCTCGCCGATCCGGGTGGCTCAGGTACGGGCGATCAAAACGCCGCCGCCCAAATCGCCCGCCACGTCCGCGTCGGCGGGGAGTTGCAGTTCTCGCCGACGTTCCAGGTGCGGCTCGGCTTCTCGCCCGAGCGCAACCAGGATCTGCGCACGCGCGACCGCCTCGACTTCGCCGGACTGACGGGCGGCTTCGGCCTCAAAGTATCGCGCTTCCACGTCGACTACGCGTTCCAGTCGTGGTCCGAAAACGGCACGCTGCACTATCTCGGGCTACGGACAGCGCTATAAATGATATAGACCAGGTTACCGTCGCCCCATCTGTGTGCCATGCAGTCGGATTACAATTCGTGGTATCCAAACCATGGCCCCGACATAGGCCAGATGTGCTTGCCGGGTATTTCGCCCCCGCATCCATCCAGCCCATCAGGAGAGCTACAGTGAAGGACACCGCCTCGTGCGTCAAGCACACCATACAACTCCAGCACTGCGCCGCCTTTCTCAAGTCGAGTCGAAATTGAGACGCCAGCTTCCTCCATCGCTCTTCTTACAACGGCACAGTCGCTGGGGTCGGGATTACACACGTGGCTAGTGACGTACTCGACTTCACTTCGGTGAAGAGCTTCGGCTACACGTTGGAGTGCTTCCTCATGCGCGTTTGCATAGAGCCGAAACGAGATACCGCTCAATGGGCCCTCGCTAACAGGCACAATATGGCAGCGACCAATGGAAATATGAGTGACACGAGTTGATGGCGCAGTGTATCAGCGGAGAACCCAATGACAACGCCAGCTATACCAGACAGACATCCCGCACAGATCAAACTCAAGCGCCTGCCGTCCGTCCACACAAAGCACAGGTCACTGAGCATGAGAAGGACGAGCGATAGGACCGAAAGAGCCAGACTGCGACGCAGTTTTTTCGGCATAAACGTGTGAGGGAAGGTTGCATCACCCAATCTACTTCACCCGCTCGCCTCGCATATTGGGTCCACCGCCGCCCGACAGCGTTAGGCTCTGGGCAGGCGCTCCACTTGATGAGTTGAAAACGACGTACATGTCTACCTGCTCGGCGTAGAAGCGGCTCGTCGATACGGGCGTGAGTTCGAGTTTGGGGCGACCGGTGGGTTGGGCGAAGAGTGCCGCACCCTCTCTCGTGACAGCGACTTCGAGTCCGGGTTGAATGGCATAGCGACCGACGTAGGCATCGAGTAAGGCGCCGGGGACGACGACGGTTTCCACGTTGGAATCGGCGCCCAGTCGTTCGAGAGCTTCCAAGGCGCTCGGTGCGGTCGGATTGAGAACCAGCGCACGGCGATAGTTGGCGACCGAACTGTCGCGCTGTCCGGCCATCGCGTAGGCTTCGGCGAGACTGTCGTACGGATTCCACACGTCGGGAAAGGCTTCGACGTTGAGGCGGAAGATGCGGATGGCCGTTTCGAGTTCTCCGCGTTCGACGTAGGCGTAACCCAGGTCGTTGAGTTGGCCTTCGCCCATGTCGTAGCTACCTCCGCCGTCGGCGCGGAGCGTCCGGTAGCGCACTTCCGCCGCGTCGATGCCGTCCGTTTCGATGATGGTATCGAGCAGCGCGCCTACAGACTGACCGGGCGGATCAACTTCCTGTCCGTACAAAATCCGGGCGACGTTCAACGCGATTGGCCCCACGCTGCCTTGCGTGTTGCTCAGTACGGCGACGGTGCGTTCTTCGTCCGGGAAGTAGACGAGAAACGATGAGAAGCCGGGCACGCCTCCGCTGTGGCCGACTGATCGGACTGCTCTGTCGCCCATCGGTAGACTCGACACGCCGACACCGTACCCGTAGTCGTTGGACACCGACGTGGTCATGCGTTCGAGTGTGGCAGACGACTGAAACGGTTGGGCGGCGTGTAGCGCGCGGGTCCACTGTACCACGTCCGCGCCCGTCGAGGAGATCATTCCCGCCGAGTAGAGAATGCTCGGATGCGCGTACGATGCTTCCTCGAAGTCGGCGCCCGAGCGGAGGTAGCCGCGCGCATCGCCGTCGCCGGGTTGGGCGCTGTCGTTGATGCCGGTATGCACCAAGCCAAGCGGTTCGAAGAGTCGTTTCTGCATCGCCTGGCTGAGCGGCATCCCTGTCACGTGCTCGGCGATTACGCCCAAGACGTAGTAGCCTGAGTTGCTGTACGCATAGTTGGTCCCAGGCTCGAACTCGAGCAGATCGCCCGAGAAGATCGACAGGAACGAGTCGGGCTGGACAGGATCGGAGATGCGTTCGCGGAATCCGTCGCGGTTGATGTGCTCGGGGATGCCCGACGTGTGGCTGAGCAGCTGGTGGATCGTCACCCGGTCGCCCTGAGCAGCCGGATAATCAGGCAGGTACCGTGTGATCGGAGCGTCGAGATCGACCGCGCCCTCTTCCACCAGTTGCAGAATGAGCGCTGCGGTCATCTGCTTCGTTATGGAACCGATGGCAAAGCGCGTATCTACCGTATTGGCCGCTCCGGACGCTCTATCCGCTTCGCCAAAGGCACGCTGATACACGACATCGTCCCCCTCGGCGACCAGCACGACTCCGCTGAACTGCTCGACCTCGTCGTACGCGGTGAGCAGCGCGTCGATGTCGCCGGAGGTAGACTGACTGCAAGCAGGGAGACAGAATGTGAGACTCACCATGCAACCAATGGCGAGTGTGGAACGCAGAAGAGCAGTCATGAGCGACGGGTAAGTGAAGAGATCCAACCGCCACACGGACAGCCTAAATCGGCCAGAAGCAGTAGTCGGGGGACACGCCCCGCGTCGGATCGTTGCCCTATGACTCCGCTTGGGAGATCCTCTAACGCAAAAAGCCCCCAGCAGCACGTGGCTACCGAGGGCGTACAGGTGATGCTGAACGTATAGGATCAGTCCATCATCGCACGCAGGGCGGCGGCGTCGACCGGCTCCATGAATGTGACCTTACCGGTCGCTACATCGTGCATCGCGCCTACGACGATCAGCTTGCCCTCCTCGACGAGTTCGGCCATGACTCGGCTACGCTCCAAAATGTTGGCGACCGTCATCTCGACATTTTCGTGAGCGACAGCCTGCACAAACTCCTTGTTGGACGAGTTACGCGGACCAGCCACGTCGGTCACCGAATAGACAGCTGGCATGATGTTGCTCAGCGTATGCGTCAGGTTGCCCAGTTCGACGTTATCGCAGGCGCCCTTGACGGCGCCGCACTGGGTGTGCCCGAGCACGACGATGACCTTGCTCCCAGCGGCTGCGGTCGCAAACTCCATGCTGCCCAAAATGTCGGTGTTGACGAAGTTACCGGCGATGCGCACCGAAAAGATGTCGCCGACGCCTTTGTCGAACACGATCTCGTGGGGCACCCGGCTGTCGATGCAGCCCAGGATGGTCGCCATCGGATACTGTCCGCCAGCGGTGCTGGTGACCTGCTCCATAAAGTTGCGCTCGACGGCGGTGCCAGCTAGAAAACGCTGATTGCCCTCCACAAGTAGTCGGAGCACGTCAGACGGCGAGAGCGCCGCCTGAGACTCTGCGGTAAGCGTCATCGTGATGTCACGGCCAGTATGGTCTGTAACCGATGCAGGCTGCGTCTGAGCACAGGCAGGAAGGACGAAAAGGGCCACCACGAGAAACAGCGGTGACAGGCGAGAAAATAGGATCATTGGAGAATGAGAGAGGAAGGAGAAACGCGATACGCTGAGCGCACGCGTGGATAGTCCGCGAACTAAAACCGAAGGGTCTCGCGAAAGGGAAGGCCGAAAGAAGCCCGTTCGTCCACTAGAATCGGGACTCGTCAAACGGGACGAGAAGCGAGATACGACTGACCGTGTCAGCCGGGGCGACGTTCGAGGGGCGTCAAAATCCACAGCCACGCTCGCTGCGAGCACCATGTCCACGGCGAAACCAGGGCGGTCGGCACGAAGACAGATCGA
>CAXBBB010000176.1:0-5570 GCA_963973615.1 uncultured Rhodothermales bacterium
GCCCTTCCCGATCTGTCGGACGTGCAGGTGATCGTGCGGACGGACTACGCGGGACAGGGACCGCAGATCGTCGAGGAGCAGGTGACGTATCCGCTCACGTCGGCGCTACTGTCGGTGCCGTACGCCAAGACCGTGCGCGGCTACTCGATGTTCGGGACGAGCTTCGTCTATGTCATCTTCGAGGACGGAACGGATATGTACTGGGCGCGCAGCCGCGTCCTCGAATACCTGAGTCAGATCCAGGACCGCCTGCCCGATGCGGCTACTCCCGCGCTTGGACCCGACGCGACCGGCGTCGGCTGGGTCTACCAGTACAGCCTGCGCGACACGACGGGCACGTACGATTTGGCCCAACTGCGCTCGATCCAGGACTTCTATCTCAAATACGAGTTGCAGGCCGTCGGCGGCGTGTCCGAGGTGGCGACCGTGGGCGGCTTCGAGAAGCAGTACCAGGTCGTCGTTGATCCTCAGCGGATGGCGGGCTATGGCGTTTCCATCGGTCAGGTGACTGCGGCGCTGCGGCGTTCCAATCGCGACGTGGGGGGGCGCATCGTCGAGCTGGGCGAGCGCGAGTTCGTCGTTCGGGGCAAAGGGTATCTGAGAGGAATAGAGGATATTCGAGCCGTCGTTGTCCGGGCCGAAGGCGGCACGCCGATCACGGTCGGCGACGTGGCGACAGTTCAACTCGGACCCCAACTGCGCCGCGGAATCGCCGACGTGAATGGCGAGGGCGAGGTCGTCGGCGGCATCGTGGTGATGCGCTACGGCGAGAACGCCCAGGCCACCATCGACCGTGTCAAAGCGCGCATTGCCGAACTGGGGCCGGGCCTGCCGCCGGGCGTCGAGGTCGTGACCGAGTACGACCGCAGCGCGCTCATCGGTAGGGCCGTTGACACGCTGACGGCGCGCATCTGGGAAGAACTGCTCGTCGTCGCGCTGATCGTGCTCGTTTTCCTGCTCCACGCCCGGAGCGCGTTCGTCGCCGTCGTCACCGTTCCGGTTGGGCTGCTGATCTCGCTTGGCGTCATGCGCCTACTGGGCATCAACGCTAACATCATGAGCCTGGGCGGGCTCGCCATCGCCATCGGCGTGATGGTCGACGCCAGCCTCGTGATGGTCGAGAACGCGCACAAGCACATCGAACGCGCCCGCACGGACAAAACGCAGGTCGACGGCGAGGTAGCCGACCTCTCCGAAGCCGAACGCCTGCAGGCCGTTATCGAAGCGGCCAAAGAGGTTGGGCCGAGTCTGTTCTTCTCGCTGCTGATCGTGACGGTCAGCTTCCTGCCCGTCTTCACGCTGGGCGAGGTCGAGGGGCGCCTGTTTCGTCCGCTCGCGCTGACCAAGACGTTCGCGATGGCCGCAGCGTCGATCCTCGCCGTCACCCTCGTGCCCGCGCTGATGGCAATCTTCGTCCGGGGCAAGATCCGCAGCGAGCAGCAAAATCCCATCGCGCGCTTTTTCATCCGCGCCTACCGGCCCATCATCCGGGGCACGCTTCGCCGCCCGGCCTGGGTGCTGGCGGTCGGCTTCGGACTGCTCGCGCTCACGATCCTGCCGGTCCAGCGGCTGCTGCTCGGCGACGAATACGTGCCGTTTCCGCAGATCGGAAGCGAGTTCATGCCGCCGCTATGGGAGGGCGATCTGCTCTACATGCCGACGACGCTGCCCGGCGTCAGCCCGCG
Source organism: uncultured Rhodothermales bacterium (assembly GCA_963973615.1). Taxonomy (GTDB): domain Bacteria; phylum Bacteroidota; class Rhodothermia; order Rhodothermales; family BA12; genus CAXBBB01. Next base: position 1,686 of record CAXBBB010000176.1, read on the forward strand.
CGAGGCCGCGCAGATTTTGCAGCGCACCGACCGCATCATCGCCTCTTTTCCCGAGGTCGAACGCGTCTTCGGCAAGAGCGGGCGCGCGAACACGGCAACCGACCCCGCACCGCTTTCGATGCTCGAAACGACGATCATACTCAAGCCCGAGTCCGAGTGGCGCGACGGCCTCACTCGCTCGGGCCTGATCGCCGAACTCGACCGCGCCGTCCAGTTTCCCGGCCTCACCAACGCGTGGACGAGTCCCATCAAAACGCGCATCGACATGCTCGCGACGGGCATCAAGACGCCGGTCGGTGTCAAGATCGCCGGGCCGGATCTGAACGTGCTCGAACGGCTGGCCAGGGAAGTCGAAGCGGCAACGCGGCCTCTCGACGGCACGCGCAGTGCCTACGCCGAGCGTGTCATGGGCGGCAGCTTCCTCGACATCTCGGTCGACCGTGCACGCGCCGCCCGCTACGGCCTCACGTCGGGCGACGTGCAAGACGTGATCGCTGCTGCTGTCGGAGGCGCCGTCGCCACGACGACCGTCGAAGGACTCGAGCGCTACGATGTGCTCGTGCGCTATCCACGCGCCTTGCGGGACGACCTGCCCGCGCTGCGCCAGATCCTGATCCCCGCCCCATCGGGTGCTCAGGTTCGGCTGGGTGATGTGGCCGACTTTTCGTTCGAGACCGGCCCGCCCATGATCAAGAGCGAAAACGCACGTCCCAACGCCTGGGTCTACCTCGACCTCGACGAGGGGGCCGATATCGGAAGCTATGTCGAGCGCGCCCGCGAGGCGGTCGCCGCTTCGGTCCAGATGCCGCCGGGGTACTCGCTCAAGTGGAGCGGCCAGTACGAATATCTCGAACGCGCCAACGCCCGGCTAGCTATCCTCATCCCGATTACGCTGGCGCTGATCTTCCTGCTGCTCTTTCTCCACTTCAAGAGCGCCGAGGAAGCCCTGCTGCTGATGATTCCGCTGCCGTTCGCCGTGGTCGGCGCCGTCTGGCTGATGCTGGCGCTGGGCTACAACTTCTCGATTGCCGTTGGCGTGGGCCTGATCGCCGTCGCGGGGCTGGCCGCCGAGACCGGCGTCGTGATGCACGTCTACCTGGACGAGGCGGTCGCCCGCTACCGCCGCGAAGGCCGCCTGACGAGTGTCGCCCACCTCAAAGCCGCGCTCGAAGAGGGGGCCGTCGATAGAGTGCGTCCTAAGCTGATGACGGTCTTCACGACGATCATCGGCCTGATCCCCATCATGATTGGAACCGGCACCGGTGCCGAAGTCATGCAGCGCATCGCTACGCCGATGGTTGGCGGCCTCGTCACGTCGACCGTCCACACGCTCGTCATGATTCCCGCTCTCTACGCCGTCATCCAGGGCCGCCGCCTGCGTGCCCTGGATGACGGCAGAGGCGGCGGCGCCTCTAACCTCGCGTTTGCTCCGGTAGCACCGGACGCCGCTCCCCACGACTCGCGCTCCTCCAATTAGAAACACGCGGGGACGGCACCGGCCTGTAATCAGAGTCAGCCGCTCAGGTCGCGCTTGGCTAGCTCGGCGACCGTTGCTCTTCCACCGCTGTGCCACGCGGCCAGTCAGGTGTATCAGGCGACATACGTCGTCTAACGGACAATCCTATTCCGTTACTTGTCAGTCCCGTATGTGGTAGAACCCAGCTTGAGGGCGGAAGTCTTAGGTACCTCAGGGTGTGCTAGACCCCTCTCACCGAAGCCAACGCTCTACCAACCATGGACAAGTCCGACCGCATCAACCGTCCCGGCGAGGCCGATAAGCAGGCCCAACTCGAACCCTTCCGCGAGGAGGCTGACGATCAGTACCTCACCACGAATACCGGCGTCCGGGTCAACCACACCGATGACTCGCTCAAGGCTGGCACGCGCGGGCCGACGCTCATGGAGGACTTCCACCTCCGAGAGAAGATGACCCACTTCGACCACGAGCGCGTCCCCGAGCGCGTGGTACACGCCCGAGGCTCGGCAGCCCATGGATACTTTCAGGTCTACGAGCCGCTCACCGATCTCACGAAGGCCAGCGTCTTCCAGGATCCGTCGAAGAAAACGCCTGTGTTCGTCCGGTTCTCGACAGTCGTCGGCTTCCGCGGCTCGGCCGACACCGTCCGCGACGTGCGCGGGTGGGCTACCAAGTTTTATACCGACGACGGCAACTGGGACCTCGTCGGCAATAACATGCCCGTCTTCTTTATCCAGGACGCCATCAAATTCCCCGACCTCGTCCACGCCATCAAGCCGCAGCCGGACTCAGAGACCCCCCAGGCGTCGGCCGCCCACGACAACTTCTGGGATTTCGTCTCGCTCATGCCCGAAACCGCCCACATGATCATGTGGGTGCTCTCCGACCGCGCGCTCCCTCGCTCGTACGCCATGATGGAGGGATTCGGCGTCCACACCTTCCGCCTCGTCAACGAAGAAGGCAAGGCTCGCTTCGTCAAGTTCCACTGGAAGCCCGTCCTGGGCACGCACTCGCTCGTCTGGGACGAAACGCAGAAAATCGCCGGCAAGGACCCGGACTTCAACCGGAAGGACCTGTGGGACCGGATCGAGAACGGCGACTTCCCAGAGTACGAACTCGGCCTCCAGGTCGTCGAGGAGGAGGACGAGCACAAATTTGACTTCGACCTCCTCGACCCGACGAAGCTCATCCCGGAGAGCGAGGTACCGGTTCGCATCGTGGGCAAGATGACGCTGAATCGCAACCCGGACAACTTCTTCGCCGAGACAGAGCAGGTGGCCTTCCACCCCGGCCACGTCGTCACCGGCATCGACTTCACCAACGACCCGCTCCTTCAGGGCCGGCTGTTTTCGTACATCGACACGCAGATCAACCGATTCTCGAGCGCCAACTTCAACGAGATCCCGATCAACCGCCCGCTCGCGCCCGTCCACAACAACCAGCGGGACGGGTTCATGCGGCAGACCATCAACCGCGGCCCGGTCAACTACTTCCCCAACTCGCGCGCTGGCGGCTGTCCGATGATGGCGCCGGAGTCCGAGGGCGGCTACGTCCACCACGCCGAGCGCGTCGAGGGACACAAGGTCCGGGAGCGGAGCGAGAGCTTCAAGGACTTCTTCAGCCAGGCGACGATGTTCTGGAACAGCCTGGCCGAGGACGAGCAGGACCGCCTTGTGAGCGCGGGCCACTTCGAACTGGGCAAGGTCGAGAGCAAGGAGATCCGACAGCGGCTCATCGACGATTTCTTCAACCACATCGCTCACGACCTCGCCGTGCGGATTGCCAAGGGCGTCGGAATCGACCCGCCCGAATCATTTGCCGGTAAGCAGACCGATAAGCGCGCGCCCGAGGTGAGCGTGAAGCATCAGGGCCGCTTCGATACGATCCGGAGCCGCAAGGTCGCCGTTCTGCTCGCCGACGGGTTCGACCACGACCAGTTTATGGCCGTCAAGAAGGCGCTCGTGGAGGGCGGCGCGATCCCGAAAGTCGTCGCCAAGTTCAGGGGCACGCTCACGAGCGCGGGCGGCCAGGAGGTCGAGGTGGACATGAGCCATGTCACGACTACCTCTGTGGTGTTCGACGCGGTTTTCGTGCCCGGCGGACAGAACAGTATCAAGGCGCAGATGGAGCAGGGCGACGCGATCCACTTCGTCGAGGAGGCCTTCAAGCACGGCAAGGCCGTCGGCGCGACGGGCGAGGGGGTGGATCTGCTCGAAGCCGCCCGGCTTCGCGGCATCGCCCTCTCGGACGGGGCCGCGACCTCGGACAAGGGCGTCGTGACGATGCGCGATGGGACGGACGGCTTCGCCGAGCGCTTCACCGAAGCCGTCGCACAGCATCGCCACTTCGACCGCGACCAGAAAGCGCAGGTGCCGGCCTGATGTACTCCGAGTCGATGGGCTACGCCC
>CAXBBB010000177.1:0-5569 GCA_963973615.1 uncultured Rhodothermales bacterium
CTGCCGGGCCAGTTCTCGCTCAAGCTGTCGGTCAAGAACATCCTGGGATCGGACTTCCGTGAGGTCTACGACGTGCAGCGCGCGGACGGCGGCGACGCCTTCTTCGGCCAGCGCAACCGCGGCACCAGCTTCTCGCTGGGCCTGAGCTACAGCCCGCGCTTCGGCGGCGGCGCTCGGGCGACCCCTGCCACGCCCACCAACTAACCCTTCCCGAGCGGCACTCTGCCAGTCGGGGCCATCAAACGCTTCCACACATGAAAGCACTCGCTACCCTTCGCCTCGCAGCACTGGCGCTGCTCCTGACCGCTACCTCGGCAGCGGCGCAGACCCAGGTCCGCGTCACCGACGACATCACAACCAACACGACGTGGTCGAGCGCCAACGAGTACCTGCTCGACGGCCTGATCTTCGTCGACAACGGTGCCACGCTCACTATTGAAGCCGGAACCGTCGTGCGCGGCGTTCTCAACACCGACATCACGACGGGAGACGGCGCCGCAGCGCTCATCGTACGTAAAGGCGCCAAGCTGATGGCCGTCGGCACGGCGACAAGCCCGATCATCTTCACCGCCGCCGAAGACGACCTGTCCGACTCGGGCGACCTGACCGAAGAGGATCGCGGACTGTGGGCCGGGCTGATCCTGCTGGGCAACGCGCCGACCAACCAGCCGACGACCAACAACCAGATCGAAGGCATCGACCCGACCAGCGAGTCGGCTCAGTACGGCGGCAGCGATCCGGCGGACAACAGCGGAACGCTGCGCTACGTCTCGATCCGCCACTCGGGCTTCTCGATCTCGGGCGTCGAAGGCGACGAGATTCAGGGCCTGACGCTGGGCGGCGTCGGCAGCGGCACGACGATCGACTACGTCGAGATCTTTGCCTCGAACGACGACGGCATCGAGATCTTCGGCGGCACCGTCGACATCAAGCACGCCGCCGTCGCGTTTTCGGCTGACGACGGCTTCGACACCGACCAGGGCTGGTCGGGACGCGGTCAGTTCTGGTTCTGCATCCAGGACGACGACGAGGCCGGACGCTGCGCCGAGCAGGACGGCGGCGACGACGGCGGCACGAACGCAACGCCGTTCTCGACGGGTGCGATCTCGAACGCGACCTACATCGGTTCGGGCGTGGCTTCGGCTCCAGGCAACGACGGCAACAATCCGCTCGTGCGCATCCGCGAAGGCTCGGCAATGTCGTACTTCAACTCGGTCTTTACCGACGCTCCGGTGCGCGCGCTGCAGGTAGACGAAGGCTCGAACGGTGCGTTCGACGCGTTCGATCAGTTCCAGGCGGGCCGCTTGCAGATCGTCAACAACGTCTTCGGCACGTTCGGTCAGGGCGCAGCGTTCTCGGACTTCATCCGGGGAGACGCTGCGGGCACGTTCGCGAGCTATGTAGCGGGCGGCAACACGTCAGCAGATCCGCAGGTCGGATCCGTCTGCCGCGACGCCGATCCCGGCAACTGCCTCAACCCGCGCATCAGCGCCAGCAGCCCCGCCGCAACGGGGGCGCGCTTCGACATCGCCAAGCTGAACAACGACGCCGATGCAACCGGTGGCACAGCCGACGATGACGCAGCCTTCTTCGAGACGGTCACCTACCGCGGCGCCTTCGATCCCCAAGCCCGCGTGTGGATCGCCGGATGGACGGCCCTCGACGCCCTCCTCAACGCCGACGCCACGACCACGAGCATCGACCAAGTCAACGAGATTGCTGCGATGGAACTGTCGATTACGTCGATGCCGAACCCCGCCAATGGCGTGACGCGCATCGCTTTCGGCCTGACCGAGTCGGCTCCCGTTCACCTCGCCGTCTACGACCTGATGGGTCGCGAAGTAGCCGTTCTCGCCGACGGTGCGGTTCAGCCGCAGGGCACGTTCGAGGCATCGTTCGATGCATCGACGTTGGCGCCGGGCACCTACCTCTACCGCCTCACGACACCGAACGGATCGGTCAGCCGCGCGCTGACGGTCGTCCGCTAACCGCGTCGCCTGACACTAAGACACCGAGCGCCCGGTCTCTCTACGCGAGGGGCTGGGCGCTTTGGCGTTTAGCCACTCACAAAGCGGCGTGAACTGACGCTGGCCTTTTGTGAACGGTGATGAACACACGCGGAGCGTAGGGCGCGTCAAGAGCGCATCCGTGTCTGAGCGCAGCGAGTTGGATGCGCTCAGCGACCGGAGCGCAGCGTCCGCCGGTGCGACGTTAGCCTTGATCTTTGCTTCGGAGCCTGTTCTGAGCGAAGTCGAAGGGCATCAAGGCAAAGAAGGCGCCGTGCAACGAAAAGCATCATGCAGAACGTTCTCATGTGTCGGACTCGGCTCCGCCGATCTGCTCTGCCAGCTGGATTCCCGATCACGTCGGGAATGACGATAGGGAAAGTCTGAGCGATGCCATTTAAACCGCAATACTGCGCTAATCCAGCCGTAAACGGGCGGTAACACCTATCGGCTAGGTTGTACGAACCAACCTCATATCCGTCATGGAGCCGATTCGCTACCGCACCGTCTGGATCTCGGACTTCCATCTGGGCACGCGCGACTGCCGCGCCGACCTGCTCCTCGACTTCCTCAGGCACGTCGATGCCGAGCGCTGGTACCTCGTCGGCGATGTAGTCGACGGGTGGGCGCTCCAGAAGAGTTGGTATTGGGAGCAGACGCACAACGACGTCGTCCAGAAGCTGCTGCGCAAGGCGCGCAAGGGTGCTCGGATGGTCTACATCCCCGGCAATCACGACGAGTTCGCGCGGCAGTTCGTCGGCCACCGATTCGGCGAGATTGTGGTGCAGCGCGACGCCATCCACACGACGGCCGACGGCAAGCAACTGCTCGTGCTGCATGGCGACGAGTTCGACGGCGTCGTCCGGCATGCGCGGTGGTTGAGCAAGTTGGGATCGTCGGCGTACCGCATGGCGCTCGTCACGAACCGCCACTACAACGCGATGCGCAAGCGGATGGGCAAGCCGTACTGGTCGCTCTCGGCGTGGCTCAAGCACAAGGCCAAGCGCGCCGTCCAGTTCGTCGCGGATTTCTCGGACGCCGTCGCGCAGAAGGCTATCGAGTACGAAGTCGACGGCGTCGTGTGTGGGCATATCCACAGCGCCGATGATCAGATGATCGACGGCATCCGCTACCTCAACTGCGGCGACTGGGTCGAAAGCTGCACCGCTCTGGTCGAGCACTTCGACGGACGCCTCGAACTGCTGTGGTGGACCGTTCCCGTCGCGCCTGCACTGACCAAGGAGCAGGCGTCTGGCGACGGCGTTGCCTCGGTTCCTCCCGTCATCTCCCTTGCTCATGGCTGACCCTGCGCGTCCGCTCCGCATTCTGTTTTACATCCAAGGCGAAGGCCGAGGCCACCTGACGCAGGCACTCGCGCTCGCCCCGATTCTGCGCGGCGCCGGTCACTCGGTCGAGGCTGCTTTGGTCGGCGCCAATCCGAGCCGCGAGATTCCGGACTTCTTCCGTGACGACATCGGCTGCCCTGTCGTCCGCTACGACGATCTAGGCTTCGGGCACGCTGCCAACGGAAAGGGGTTGTCGCTGGTCGCCACGATCGGCCAAAATCTGCGGCGGCTGCCCGACCTTCTCGCTTCAGGGCATGTGCTCGATGAGGCGATTCGCCGCTTTCGGCCTGACCTGATCGTCAATTTCTATTCGCTAGCAGGTGCGCTGCACACCGCCGTCCGGCGCCATGGAATTCCAGTCGTCGCCGTCGGACATCAGTTCATGTTTCACCATCCGAGTTATCCGTGGCCCAACGAGCGGGTGATGGAGCGCGTCGGCGCCAAGCTGTTCACTCGTCTCGTCGGCTTGGGCGCGCGTCGCCGATTGGGACTGTCGTTTTACGATGCGCCCGAGTTGCCCAGCGATCCTGCTCTGCGTGTCGTGCCACCGCTGCTGCGACCTCAACTGGCGCAGTTGGAGAGGGGCGACGAGGGGTTCCTACTCGTCTACCTGCTCAACGCTGGATACGCGGACGAGGTCACGCAGTGGAGCCGGCGTCACCCCGACGTACCGATCCACGTGTTTTGCGAGTCGCCCGACCGCTTCGAGTAGACCGACAGCCTGACGTTCCACCCGCTGAGTGGTGAGCGCTTCCTCGACTACATGGCGCGCTGCCGAGGGCTGGTCTGCACGGCCGGGTTCGAGAGCGTCTGCGAGGCGATGTACTTGGGCAAGCCCGCGCTGATGGTCCCGGTCGAAGGCCATTTCGAGCAGTTTTGCAACGCTATTGACGCCGAGCAGTGTGGCGCCGGTGTCCACGCCGATCACTTCGACTTCGACGCGCTCCTGTCGCACAGCCGAACGACGGGTGGCTCGTCGCGCTTCCGCACCTGGGCGGACTGTGCCCCCGATCTATTCGTGAACGAAATCGAACGCGCGGTCACGTCGTCCGCGTCTCCGTCCTTACCCGTGTCGTAGGGGCGAGGCTCGTCTCGCCCCTACCTGGGGATGGGGTCTGGAGTTTTAGGCTTCTCGGGCGTGCCGCTGCCGCGCTGGAGCACTTGCCACGCGCGGCCCTTCTTCTGCTCAGCTCCGTCCGGAGTTTTCTCGGCGCGCAGCGCTTCGGATCCGTCGGCGCCGTGGCGTACGCGGGCGAGGGCGCGCGGCAGGACTAGGTCGACGCGGCCTGCAGGTCCCATGCGGACGTGAACGTCGGCGAAGGGCGTCGGTGGAGCGGTTACGTCGGCGTGCGTGCCGGGCGGAAGCAGGCAGCCGAACGCGCGTTCCCATTCGCGTTTGGGCGGGGCGACGGGGGACGGATCGGCGACGGGCGTGCCGGGCGGAGCGAACGGGACGGCGGGAGGCGACGAGACGTGCGTACCCTCGGCCCACGCTTCGGCGACGTAGAGCAAGCGGTCCGTTCCGTTTCGGATGCGCACTCGCCCATCGGCGTAGGTGATCTCGACGTCTTCGGGTGGGTCGGAAGCAGATACGTCGCGAAGTTCAGTCGTCGTTTCGGCGTCGTTGGCGAATGCGTCGACGACCTCGATGAACTGCGTCGTGTAGTCTTTGAGCCATCCGCAGTACGTCTGTTTCGGCTTGCCCTCGCGTACCAAATCGACCGTTACCAGCCGAAACAGGTGCGCTTCGAGCAGCGGGTCATAGGCCGCCGTCCCCAGCGCCTCTCCCGAGAGTTGCTGCAAGCCTGCCTGGTTTTTGGCCAGTCCGGGACTCTTGCTGCTCACCGCGCCGACAATCATGCCCGCCGATTGCACCAGGGCGTCGCGCAAGAGCGATATCCAGTTGCGGACCTTACGCCACAGCCGCCGCGCCAGGGTCGGATGCGCCGTCGATTCGAGTGCCGCCAGCCGCTCCTCCTCGCGCTCGCCCGACAGCGCTTCGGGAAACCGATACAGCGCCACAATGCTCGGGTATTCCTCTTTGTACGTCAGTACCGACCGCTCGACGTGCCCCAGATCCGCCTCGACCGGATGGGCGTAGCGCAACTCCATGCCCGTCGAGTAGAGGTCGAGCGTGCCCCACGCCAGGTTGCCGTCGGCGCGCGATAGCGTCACCGGGAAGCCCTCGAAGCTCTTCAAGCAGCGGTCGCGCCGACG
>CAXBBB010000178.1:0-5559 GCA_963973615.1 uncultured Rhodothermales bacterium
GCGCGTGCCGAAGGACTGCGCGTTGTCGCTCATGCGGGAGAAACCGACGGTGCATTTCGCATCGCCCAAGCCGTCGACCGATTTGGAGCCGAGCGTATCGGCCACGGCGTCCGCCTGGTCGACGATAGGGAGTTGATGGCCCGCGTCGCCCAAGAACAGATTCCGCTCGAAGTCTCGCCGACGAGCAACTACCGACTGGGCGTCACCCCGACCGATCAGCGGCACCCTATCCGCGCGCTGGTTGACGCGGGCGTGTACGTGACGCTCAATTCCGACGACCCGCCCATGTTTTCGACCGATCTCAACGCCGAATATCTGTTGCTCGCTGGGCAAGGCTTTTCGTGGGACGAACTCTGGCGACTCAACCGCAACACCCTCGAAGCCAGCTTCCTATCCGAAGCCGAGAGGCAGCCGCTGCGTGACGAGTGGAGCGCGTTCGCTGCCTCGCTCTGATCGGCTATTGCCGCCGCCACTGAATGCGGTAGCCTTCTTCGATGCCGTACCGAGCCCCGAACCCGGCGCGCGTTTCGACCACATAGCGGGCCGGTACGACGCTTTCGATCCCCTCGTCTGAAACCGAGCGGTTATCGGGGCGAATGGCGACGATACGGAGGCTATCGTCGGCGAAAAAGAGGTCGAGCGGCATCAGTGTGTTGCGCATCCAGAAGCGCTGCGGCTCCTCGGTGTCCATGATGAACAGCATCCCGGCTTGCTCGGCCATGCCTGGACGGTTCATCAAGCCCATTGCCCGCGCACTGTCGGTCTCGGCGATCTCGATGGCGATACGTTTGACCGGCGTTCCGTCCGGCGCTACGAAGTCGAGCACGCCGTCGGTGCGAAACTCGGGTGCGGGCGGCTGGGCTGGGGGCGCGTCCGATCCGCAGGCGGACAGAGTGAAGAGCAGGGCGATGGCGAGGAGCAGGCGCATGACGAGGCGATGGGGAACGGAGTGGGACGGGCGTCGGTCCAGAAGGGAAACTACGTATGTCATGTCTCGCGCTTCTCAACCTGTCCGCTCCATTGTCGTCGTGGCGGGTGTCTCGGGCGTAGGCAAGACTACGGTGGGGCGGATCGTAGCCCATCTGCTCGGCGTCCCCTTCGCCGACGCGGACGACTACCACTCGGACGCGGCACGCGCGCTGATGGCCGACGGCACGCCCCTCACCGACGCCGATCGCGCTCCGTGGCTAGCGCGTTTGGCTGCCCTCATCGCGTCGTGGCAAGAGGCCCAAAGCGGCGGAGTTCTGGCGTGCTCTGCTCTGAAGCCCGACTATCGGCGCGTCTTGTCGGAGGCTGCTGGGCATGTCCGCTTCGTCCACCTCACTGCGGATACAGACGTGCTCGCCGACCGCCTGTCTGAGCGTTCCGACCACTTCTTCCCTCCGCATCTACTCCAAAGCCAACTCGACACCTTGGACGCTCAGGGAGTACCCACCGTCGACGCCGCCTCTGGCTCGCCTGATGAGGTAGCGCGCGCCGTGGTGGAGGTGGTGCGTGCTGGGGAGTGAAGTCTATCCGTCGATGGGCCAGAAGACTCCGAAGCGGACGCGCCTGGCAGGCAGCGGCTGATCGGGGACAGCTAGGTTGCCCAGCATCACCTCCGTTCGGCTGAGCACGTTCTCGGCTCCGTAGAATAGCGTCGCCGTGCGGACGCGGGCGCGAATCCAGAGGTCGACGGTGCCGGAGGCGGGAACGCGACGCGCGCTGGGATACGGGAGGGCGTACAGGCCGGTCGGGGCGTGGAGGGTGCGTCCGGCGTGGGCGGTCCAGCCGCGCAGGTCGATGTAGAGATCGAGCAGCAGGTCGCGGCGAAAAAGAATCAGGCGCGTGCCGATGCGGGCGGTCGCGTGAAGCGGTGGCTGCGTGTCACGCCAATCTGCATCGCCGATCGCATGCGTGGCGGTGGCTTCGGCCCAGGCGTAAAGGCCGAGGGGGGCATCCATTCGCCACCCGGCCCCTAGCGAGACGAGAGCGCGAGAGGCTGCGCCGATGTTGGCGAAGTGCAGCGTGTCACGTTGTCCCTCGCGCCAGTCGTGGCCGTCCGGCGTCGTCCAGCCGGACACGCGCGCCCAGCCGCCTAGGTCGCCACGCACGGCGCGGGCCGAGGCCGACGCGCGCAGCCATCGCATGGCTTCCCCGTCTGTCGGCAGTACGAAGGCGCCCCAACCCGAGCGAGCCAGCAGCGGCGTTTCGGTCGCGCCTAGCTCGGCTTCCACTCGGAGCGGTCCACGCGCAAATGAGGCCTCGCCTACAGGAGACACGCTCGCGTCGCCCAACCATACACCGCCGCGCAGTGCCAGTCCGCGCCAGCCGATGCGCGCTCCGACTTCGGCGATGTGTTGCGTCGGAGCGTCCGTCCATGCGTTGGCGTCGCCGGGTGTCGTGCGCGAGAGTGTGGCGTAAAACGGCCCACGTTCGGCTCTCAAGTCGATGCGCCGTGCCCGGCCTACGAGCGAGGTGTCGGGCGCGTCGTACTTGCGTCGGAGGTAGGAGCGCGTGAGTGCTACACCGGTACCGCGCCAGCCGACGTTGGCGGTCAGGTCGGTGCGGATGCTTTGCCGGTCTGCCGTCGTCAGGCGTGGGCTGGAAAGCGGGATGCCATCTTGCCGAAAGTAGATCGACTGGTAGTTGGCCGAGTCGACGGGGACGATGCCGCCCGGAGCGCCGACGGCGTGGCGGGTGTGGAGCGCGCGCAGGCTCATGTGCAGGTCGCCGGACGTGAAGTCGGCCCAGCCGATCAGCGCCCTACCTCGCCGCAGGTCGCTATTCTCGAACGCATTGTTGGCCGTCGCTCCGAAGTAGCCGCCGCGTACGCGGAGCAGCCCCGAGCGTCCGAGCAGCGTGCGCCGCCTCGCCTGAGCGTGGAGCAACTCGACGCGTTGCAGCCCTTCGTCGCCTGACAGATAGCGCAGGTGGGTGAGCGGTTGCGGTGCGTCGAACGAGTCGAGGGGAGCCTGAATCTCCAGCCCGCGCGCAACCGGAGCAGGCGTCCACGCGACAGGCAGCACGTGCGCCTGGATATCGCCGCCGAGCAGATCGCGCAGGTTGACATCGCCCCAGTCGAGGCGCGTCGCGTGCGGCGGCGCTCCGTCCAGGCTCAGCGCTTCGGGCCATCCGTACGGTCCGGCTCGAAATCGCCACGCGCCCGGTTGTCGGTCTGGCTGCGAAAGCGCGATACCGCCGCTCGTGTCGCGCGTGGCAGTTGGGGCGACGACCAGGTCGGTCAGCGTGACCGCCGTCGTTCGAGCGGATTCAACCGTCTGGGCGTCTGCGGAGACCGCTACGCTCCAGGCGAGCAGCACGCCTATGCACCAGCGGGCTGCCCGGCGCGTCATCCCGGAAAGAATCCGAACAGGCGGCTGTCGATCTGCTGGAGCAGGCGGGCGCGGTGCGCCGGGTTGCCGACGAAATCGGTCTCGTCGACGTCGATGATCATCCGCGGCCCCAAGTTGTAGCTTGCCACCCAGTTTTCGTAGTGCCGGTTGAGCGCTTCCAGATAGTCGAGTTTGATCGACGACTCGAACTCTCGCCCGCGGGCCTGGATGTGCCGCACCAACGTCGGCACGCTCGAACGCAGGTAGATCAGCAGGTCGGGCGGACGTAGGTACGCCGTCATCGTCGCGAACAGATCTCGGTAGTTGACCCAGTCGCGCTCGTCCATCAGCCCCATCTCGTGCAGGTTGCGCGCGAAAATCTCGGCGTCCTCGTAGATCGACCGGTCCTGGACGACCGATCCCGTCGCCCGCTCGATGTTTTGCTGATGCCGGAAGCGGCTCGACAGGAAGTAGACCTGCAGGTTGAAGGACCATCGCTCCATCTCGCCATAGAAATCCGACAGATAGGGGTTTTCGTCGACCTGCTCGTAGAACGGCTCCCAGCCGAAACTGCTGCTCAGCAGCCCGGTCAGCGTGCTTTTACCCGCACCGATGTTGCCTGCAATGGCGACGTATTTGCGAGTCGACGAGAGGATTTCGGCCATGAACGGGGCGAGGCGGTAGGGTGCGCGAGACGTGTCGGAAGATAGGTGCGGACGATCCGCAAGGTGTGCTTTCCGCCGTTTCTCCAAACGCAGAACGCCCCGCCGAGCACGAAGCCAGGCGGGGCGTAAAGGAGATAGGTCGGCTCAGCGGCGCGAGCGGACGCGGATAGGTTCGGCGGTAGGAGTGCGCGTCGGCATCAGGCTGACGCCGACGGTGGCGATGCCGATAACAAGGCAGGCGATGATCATGCTCGTGCCGGAGACATCGGCCCAGAGGAGAAAAGCGGATCCAAAGGTCAGGAGCAGGCCGACGATGCGCATCACGCGGGATAACGAAGCGTCGGAGTTGGAAGTTGAGGTCATGATCAGCGAAGGGTATATGGAAACGACCGAAGGCAGAAGTGCTTGGCGGTCTGTTGCGTAAGAGGTAAGCCTCACGCACCGAAACGGTTGCCCATGCGCGCGACTCTTACCGTCCCGTCGCGTGGCACCCAAACGCGTAACGCCGTAGGTTCTCCCGATTCGTATTCCGACCACTCCATGTTTCGCCTTCTCTCCGCTTTCACTCTGCTCTTCCTCGCCATGGGCGGTCTCGCTGCTTGTGGGGGCGACGACCTGCCCGCCGACGCCACGCCCGAGCAGCGTTTCGCCGCGCTCGGTGCCCGCACCTACACGAGTAACTGCCAGACCTGCCATCAGGCCGATGGGCTGGGACGCGAAGGCGTCTACCCACCGCTCGCTGGAACGGAGTGGGTGACGGGTGACGAAGGGCGGCTCATCCGTTTGCTCCTCAACGGTATGCGCGGACCGATTACAGTTGCCGGAGTCGAGTACAACAACATCATGACACCGCACGGCCAACTCAACGACGATCAGATCGCCGCCGTCCTGACGCACGTCCGCTCCAGCTTCGGCAACGCGTCAAGCGCCGTCACGCCAGACGACGTAGCTGCCGTCCGCGCCGCCAACACCCAGCGGGGCATCTGGCAAGCCGCCGATCTGGAAACCGCGACGGGTATCCCCGGCAACTGACGCATCTCACCGTCCCCGCTCGATAGCTCGTGCCGCGATGCGGTCCACCAGACCCGGTGCGATCAGCTTGATCCACTGACCGACTTTGCCGCGTGGCGTCATCACGATCTCGCGTTTGCGCTCGTCAGCCACTCGAAGGATCAACCGCGCGCACGTTTCGGGCGACATCGCACTGTCCTCATCGACAGGACTGTCGCCCAGCGGCTGGCCATCCGGCCCATAGGCGTGGCGACGAACACCGGTTGAGACGATGCCCGGAAACGCCGTCGTCACGCTGACGCCCGATTCGCGCAGTTCGATGCGCAAGCTGTCGAAGAAGCCCGCCATTGCATGCTTGCTCGCCGCGTAGCCTGAACGCGTCGGGACGCCCGTTTTCCCGGTCAGGCTCGCCACGTTGACGATGCGTCCGCGTGTGGCGTTGAGGTGGGGAAGAGCAGAATGGGTACAGTAGACGGCGCCGAAGTAGTTGACGGCCATGATGCGGCGGATCGGCTCCAAGTCGTCGAGTTCGTCCAGTCGCACCCACATCGAGATGCCCGCGTTATTGA
>CAXBBB010000179.1:0-5549 GCA_963973615.1 uncultured Rhodothermales bacterium
CTGTCCTCAAGGGCGCCTACCGGACGCACGTGCTCGACGCGCTGGGCGCCGATGACGCTGCCAAAGGCGAGGTGCTGCCCCAGGGCGCCAACATCGCCTTCATCGGCAGCCCGACCGAGTGGGGCATCGCCAACATCGTCCTACCGGACCTGGCGCAGTTCGTCCCGGCACAGGTTGGCGCGTAACCCAACCTGTGATAACAGTGAGCGAAACCGCCCCACCCTACCTCGCCGACGGCGACTCTTCGCGCGAGCGGTCCGATACCGATATTGGGCCGCTCGCTGCGTTCGTGCGCACGGGCCTGCCGCGCCCGCTTCTAGTGGGGTACGGGGACAAGCGCACCGTAGTCATCGTGCCTCCCCCGAGCGTGGAGACTGCCCTCGTGCTGCTCTCTATGCTCGGCGATGCGGCAGGTGGCGACGAGGCGACGCGATCGGTGCTCTATCCGATGCTGAGCCGCTGGGCAGGCGTAAAGGTGGCGCACCTGCTAATGGGTCAGGACGACCCGGAGGAGTCGGCCCGGTTGCTTCATCGCCTCCTCAGCGAAGGCGTGCCGGAACCCAAGGAATCAGGCGGCGGCTCTCCGATGGCGCGCGTGCGCTGGGACGTGGTGGCGCTCGAACTGTGCAAGTCGTTCGGCTGGGCGCTCTCAGAGGTCATGGCGATGCCGTGGCCGCGCTTTCTACTCGTGGTCTCGCGCCTGGACGCTATCGAGGCCCGCGCCGCGCTCCGGGGCATTCCGCTGGCAATCCTGGCCCACACGCGCGAGAGCGAGTCCGTCGTCGAGGGTCTCAGAGAGCGGGCGGGCGAGATCGCCGAGTCCGCACCCAAAGACACGCGCATCGCCGCGCTCGAAATGCAGCAGGCTCAGGCGCTCAGCCGGGCGACGATGGGACCGCCGCGAAAGCGTGCGGACGCGCTCGCAGAATACCACCGCATCACCGCCGAACTGGTCGCGCTCACCGGCGACGATTAACCCTGCTCCGAGCGTCACCGCTCAGGGCGCACCACTCCACTGACCGTGCCCCTCGTCTCCTACTACTACGTCAACATCGAGCAGAGCAAGCAGGCTCTGAGAGAGGTGTCGCGGCGATGGAAAACCACGACCGATCAGACCAAGAAGGATCTGAAAGGCGTAGCGGACGAGCTGACCAAAGTGGCAGCGGGCGGCAAGGAAGCCACGCAAGCGGCGGCCAATGCGTCGTCGCAGTCGATCAAGGCCGTCAACAAGGTCGCCAAAGGAGCGCGTGCCGAGATCGAGCACCTGCGCAACCTGCAGAAGACGGGCATGATCGACAGCCGTTCGGCGAACCGTCAGATCGATGCGATACGGGACCACGTCCGCAAGGCCGTGAACGACATCGCGAACATGGGCGTCGACGTCGGTCCCAAGCTATCCGGAGCCATGGCGGGCGCGCTCGAATCGACGGGTGCGGGCGTGAAGCAAAACCGCATGAGCAGGCTGGGCGAGATGGCATCGCAGGCGGGCTTTCTGCGCACCGGATCGGCGCTCTCGTCGATGGGCGCGGGAGCGGCTGCGGCTACGGCGGCGGTAGCGGCTACGGCGGCTAGCGTGCTGGCCGCTGCGGGCGTGCTCGCGGTCAAGGGCGTGCGCTCTGCCGTCGCGTTCGAGGCGGCTATGGCAGGCGTGCGCAAGACGACGGGGCTGACGGGTCCGGCGCTGGGTGAACTCGGTAGCCGCATTCAGAGCCTTTCGGCGCGGCTGGGCGTCGGGCAGGTCGAACTGGCGGGCATCGCGGAGACGGCGGGTCAGCTAGGCATCAAGGGCACGGCCAACATCGAGGCGTTCGTCGAGACGGTGGCGAAGCTGGGCAAGGTATCCGATCTGAGCTACGAAGAGAGCGCGACCGGCATCGCTCAGCTTCTCAACGTGTTCGGCCTGGCAGCGACCGAAGCCGAGCGCGTCGGTAGCGTCATCAACGAGCTATCGAACAACACGACGGCGACGGCGCGCGACGTGCTCGATGCCGTCTCACGCGTCGGCGCCGCCGGTACCGACATCGGACTCACGGTCGACCAAGTGGCGGCCATCGGTGCCACGCTGATCGACAGCGGTATCGGAGCCGAGCGGGGCGGAACGGCGCTGCGCAACGTGTTCATCCGCATCCGCACCGAAGCCGAGAAGATGGCGGAGGTGATGGGCGTGTCCAAGGGCGAGTTCCAGCGCATGGTCGACAAAGACGCCGTCGGCGGTTTGCGCGCCTACCTGGACGCGCTGAGAGAGCTTCCCGCCAACGTGCGCGCGGTCAAGATCAAGGATACGTTTGGCGAGGAGGCGTACCTCGCCGTCGCCTCGCTCGTGCAGCAGACGGACCTGCTGGATTCTGCCCTGGGGACGGCTGCGGGAGCGTTCAAGGACAATACCTCGCTGTCGAACGAATATGCGGCGGGGATGGACAACGTGGCCGCGCAGTGGGACAAGTTTCTCGTACGCCTTGAGGTCTTCGGCAGCCGTGTTGTGGCTGGCGTACTCGCGCCGCTAGGGTCCCTATTAGAATCGCTCAACCGCATCGGAGAGAGCGCGGACGAGACGGTGGAGCGCGTCGCCGGACTAAGAGGCGAGATGGATAACTTGGACGGGTTCACTTCGGCTCTAGCTACCTACCGGGAGCTATCGGCGAAAACCAGCCTGACGGCGGAAGAGACGCGCAAGCTGAAAGATTCCGTCGCTCAGCTTCAAGGTGCGTATCCCGAGCTGGTGACCGGCACGAACGCTGCGGGAGAAGCCTTGGGCTTCTACACGGAAGAAGTGGAGCGCACGATCGCTGCCGAGCAAGCCTTGATACGTGTGCGCGAGCGCGAATCGATTTCGGACATGGCCGACGACTTTGAGCGCGCGTCCCAAAAGGCACGTCAGTACCGGGAAGACCAGGAGCGCTTTCTCGAAAAGGCACGAGATGAGCGGCAAAACGGAGGTATGGGAGCAGAGCGACAGGCTCTCATTTACGAGGATCTAGCCCGAACTATGGGCGAACTAGCGAGCCAAAACGAGTCGAAGGTCAGATCCTTCCGAGACGCCCTCGGTGAACTGGCCTCAACTGCCGGTTCGTTCGATAATCAGGCGTTCATTGATACCATCGTGGCGTCGGGTAAATCGCTGGAAGTGGCGACCCGGCAGGCCCGAGAGCTACGCCAAGCGCTCATCGAAGCCGGAAGCAGACTCGTCGATCTCAATCCCACGAACACGTTCGAGGGGCAGAGCGACGACCAGGTGCGCGCCATCGTCGCCTCTTCCAGGCAGACCGTTGAGCGGCTCACTAGAGAACTCGGATCGGCGACGGAGGCACACATGCGGGGATACCTCGCAGACTCGCGAAAGCGCGTTCTGGAACTCATCGACGATGCCAACGCCTATCTGAGCCGTGGAGCAACGGTCAGCAGTGGCGGGGGGAGCACGCTGACCGCCGAGCAGCTTGCGACTCAGCAGCGGCAACAGGAGGCCACGCGTCAGCAGGCACGCGAATACGCACGTCTGGCCGGAACGACGGGCAAGTACCGCGAGGCCGTCGAAGCTCAGATCGCATCGGAGCGCGAACTGCTCGCGCTGCGCAAACTGATCGCCGACGCTACCAAAGCGGGATCGGACGCGGGCACCCTCGCTGCGCTGCGGCGCGAAGAGCAGGCCGTCCAGTCGCTCACCCAGACGCTGCGAGAGCGCGCCGAAGCCGCTCGGGGATCCGTCGACACGCAGGACCTCGACCGCATGATCGCGCTTGCGGGTGCGACTGAAGAGCAGGCCACGCATCTGCGCGCGTTGCACCGTGAGCAGGACGAACTGGTCGCGCTCGAACGCCAGCGCGTAGCTCTAGCCGACCAGATTAACGCGCGCATCGACGCCGGGGATGCTGCGGGAGCGGACGCGCTCTCCGAACGGTACGGGCTGCTCGGCAGCGTAATCACGCAGCAAGAGCGGGCCATCGACGTGCTCGAAATCGAGCGCGCCAAGACCGAGGCCATGACCGCTGCGGCGGCCGACCTCACCGCCGTCTACAAGGACCTGACGCCCGAGATGCAGGCGTACGTGGACACGCTGGGCGGCATGTCAAAGGCAATGGCTGCGGGACTGAGCGCAGCAGGCGTTCAGGCGCTGCAAAGTGTGGTCACAGCGACGACGGCGGCGGCTGATAAGATGCAGCGAGCCAACAACAAACTGGCCGAAGACGTGGCGCTCAGGGGCCTATCCGCTGCCGATGCCGAGCGGCGCGGACGCGAGATCGGTACGGCCTATGCCGATGCCTTGCGGGAAGCGTTCGACAGCTTCGACACGTCGGCGCTGACGGCCAAAGAGCTAGAGATCTACGATGCGTTCAAGGCGCTCATGGTCTCCAAGGTGCCGACCGTCACCGGACAGGTGAACAAAGACCTCGCCGCTTCGGCCAAGAGCCTGGGCCTCATGGCGCAGGCGACTTCGTCGATCGCCAACCTGCAATCCGCACTTGGTGGCGTAGCGGGTGAGTTGGCAGGGATCACGCGCGGTGCTGCGGACGCGATGGAGGCGATCAGCCGCATGAACGAAGCTCGGGCATCGGCGGACGGACTCTCAACCGGACAGGCCGCGCTCGGCTATTTGGGTGTAGCATCGGCCGTCGTCGGTGTCGTCTCGTCGCTCATCGGCTACGAACGCAGCCGAGCAGAGGCAGCCCAGCGAGAAGAGGAGCAGCGCCGCCGGATGCTTGAAGCCATTCGCGACAATACGAGAGCTAACCGTGAGGTCGTGATCGAGATGCGCGAACAGGGCGTTGGAGACGTGTCGGGGCAGGACGTAGATGTAGCCCGCACCCTCATCGCGATGATGAACGACTTCGCGGACGGCAACTTCGTCTATGCGGGCGGTGGCCGTGATATGGTCGAGGGCATAATGAGCTACCTGCGCGCGCTCGAAGAATCGGGCATCGACTTCGGCTTCGACCTGACCGAGATGTTCAAGCAGCTTGGCGGTGAGGACTACACCAAGGCCCTCGAAGCATTGCAAAAACTTCTGAGCGGAGAAGGCTTGGAGGGCTTCGATGGAATCAACTCGTTTCTCGACAACCTGGAAGCCGCGCTCGGACGCTACGGCGCGTCCGTTGATGGAGCCATTCGCGCGCTCGCGGACTGGCAGCGCTACTTCGACATCGAGGGCAACGAGGCCATTAAAAAGCTGGTCGAATACATTGGCGCGCTCGGAGGTGACCAGGGGGATCTCTCCGCAGTGCTAGATAGAGCGAGAGCGCTCGATCTGGGGACCGATGAGGGGCGCAAGGATCTGCAAAAGATCATTCAGAACGTCTTGGCCCGACTCGACGCGGGCACGTTCGATCTGGGACAGTTCACAGGGGACGAAATCAGGGCGCTACTCGCTTCACTGTTCGACATATCCGAGGGTAGATCGCCGGAGGCCAGTTCCGAAAACGCGGCCTTCTCCCGCACCATCACCGAAGTGCAGGCGTCCGAAGTGAGCGATTACCTCTCCGACCTCGTCCGCGAAACCGAAGAGGCTACGGTCGTGCTCCGCGACATCCTCGCGGCGATAGGCGGCACGACTGCGA
>CAXBBB010000180.1:0-5535 GCA_963973615.1 uncultured Rhodothermales bacterium
GCTTGGCTGCTCCTTCGTCGTCAAAGTCCGGGATGAGAACAGTTTCGATCTGTCGTCCGCTGTCGAGCCGGATGAGTGCTTTGAGCGTTCGGTCGGTCGCGCGTTGCAGGCGAGTGATCGTCGGCGATTCGAGGCGAAAGTGTGCGTCGAGGTAGGCGCGTAGCTTTTTGGGCAGGTTGTCCATCTCCTCAACCGAGGCCGCGCGCCGATTCCAAATCCAGCGGACGAGTTGGTCGGTACGAAACGACGGCTGTCCGGCCTTCTTGACGACGCGCGAGAGGTCGGCGCGGCCTAGCGAGAGCAGGTTGGGGAGAGGTGTGGCTTCCATACGGAGGTAATGCGCGAGCGGCTCGGGCGGTTCGTCAGGCCGGGCGTCGTGTGACGGACGTGGCCCAGGCCAGCATCGCCAGGGCGAATGTGAGCGTGATGCCAAAGCCCTGGAGTAGGGAGGGCCCATCGATTGGCGATGCGTCGGGCAGGTAGAGCGCAGCGCGTAGCGTCTCGACGCCATAGTGGACCGGGTTGAGGCGAATCGCCCACGACAAGGCTGCGGGAGCGCCACCGGGCGGAAATGCGGCGCCCGACACAAACCACAAGGGTAGCAAAACAGCGTTCATCAGTCCGTGGAAGCCGCGCGTCGTGCTCACTTTCCAAGCGATCACATAGCCCAGCGACGAAAACGCCAGCGCCAGTAGACCGAGCGTCACCAATGCCAATACGATTCCGCTCAGGCCAAGTGCGAATCCAGCAAACGGAGCGGCAGCTAAAAACAGAGCGCCCTGCACGACCGACAGACTCGTGCCGCCCAGCAGACTCCCTAGGGTGACCGCCCAGCGCGGTGCGGGCGATACTAAAGCGGCCTGCAAGAATCCGCTCTGCCGTTCGTCGACGACGTAGATCGTCGAGAAAATGGCGGTGAACAGGGCGACCAGCGTCAGGATGCCGGGGAAGAGATAGGCGAGGTAGTCGACGTCGGCGGTCGACGATCCGGCAGGCATCTGAAACGTGCCGCCGAAGCCCAGCCCGAGCAGCAGCCAGAACGCCAGCGGCTGGACCAGCGCGCCGATGATGCGGCTTCGCTCGCGGACGAACTTGCGCACTTCGCGCGTCCACAGCGCGCCGATGGTGGGGAGGGCGGACGTCACGAGGTCGGGGAGTGGAGCGCGTTGCCGGTCGCTGCGAGGAAGGCGTCTTCGAGCGTCGGGCGGCGCAGCATCGCCTCGGCTATAGCATTCGGGTGCGCTTGCGCCAGCCTGGCAAGTAAGCGAGCGGGTTCGGGATGACCAATTCCGATCTTGCCGTTGGCGTAGTGCAATTGGGAGCTTTCGACGCCGAGCGTGTCAGTGGTAAAGAAGTTGGCCGATTCGGGGGAAGGCGTGATCCAGAGGACCGACGTGCCCAGGGCGTCGCGCAGATGATCAGGCGTTCCGGTGGCGGCGACGCGTCCTCTGTCGAGGATCGTGACGTGTTCGGCATCGTCGGCTTCTTCGAGAAGGTGCGTCGCCATGAGAATCGCAGTGCTCTCCTCGCGCCGGATGTCCGCCAGCAAGTCTAGGAAGAGACGCCGAGCGGACGGGTCGAGGGCCGTCGTCGGCTCGTCGAGTAGAAGTAGGGCAGGGCGGTGGAGTAGGCCGCGTGCCAGATCGCCGCGTCGCCGCTCACCGCCCGAAAGCGTGGATACGCGTCGGTCTGAGTAGGCCCGAAGATCGAGAGCCTGGGTCAGGGCGTCGGCTCGCTCGCGCGCTTGCGTGCGATTCATGCCATAGAGCGCGGCTTGCGTGCGCAGGTTTTCGGCCAACGTCAACTGCTCGTCGAGAGCGACGGATTGGAAGACGACGCCCAGCCGTTGCCTCACGCCGCTCGGATCGCGCGTCACATCGCACCCGCCAATCGACAGCTTTCCCCTTTCCGGACGTACTAACGTCGATGCGATCTTGAACAGCGTCGTTTTGCCTGATCCGTTGGGACCGAGCAGCGCGTGCAACTCACCTGCCTGAACCGTCAGCGATACGTCGTCCAGCGCCAGTACTCCGTCGTCTCCTGAGCCATATCGGTACGAAATGCCGACGGCATCCAAGGCTGCTGAGCCCACAGAGGTGCGGACCGGTGCGCCTGCGTGGGCGACGATCGTTGTACTCACGACGCGATCCATAACACGTCCACAACCAGCGCGATGACCAGCAGGGGGATGTACATCACGGACGCTTTGAGCACGCGTTTGGCCTGCGCGTTCGACCGATCCGACCAGAAGGCGACCGAAGCGCGCAGAAACGGCAGCCCCAGCAGCGTTGCCAGAATCGCATAGATCCACGTCGTCGCGCCCATCGTCCAGGGGAGCAAGCTGCAGACGATGGTGAGGATCGTAAACGCGATGATCCAGACCGCGGTCGACGTGCCGCTGTCGTCTGTCGTTGTACTCATGGCAAAGCCTCCGCGGGCGTAGTCCTTGCGGTACATCCAGGCGAGCGACAAAAAGTGGGGAATCTGCCATGCGACCAGGAGCGCAAAAACCGCCCAGCCCAACGCGCCCAGCTTCCCCGTTGCCGCGACGTATCCGCCAAGCGCAGGCAGCGCACCGGGGATCGTACCCACGAGCGTGTTGAGCGGCGTCTTGCGTTTGAGCGGAGTATAGACCCAGAGGTAGAGCGCTAGCGTCAGGATCGCCAGCATCCCGGTCGGCGGATTGACGAGGGGGCAGAGGATGCCGACACCTGCGCTCGCCAGTCCCACCCCCCAGTACATCGCGGCCTTTTCGCTGATACGCCCCGACGGAATCGGCCGCGCTTCGGTGCGGCGCATTCCGGCATCCAGATCGCGCTCCATCCAGTGTTTGAGGACCGCACCGCCCGCGCTGCACAGTGCCGTTCCGACGACCGCCCACAGCATCACCCAGCCCGCGACGTCGTCCAGACTACCCAGCGCAAATCCCGCGACCGTAGACAGGACGACGAGAAACGTGATCTCCGGCTTCGTCATCGACCACAGATCGCGCGCCAATGTCGGCGAGGTCGCCTGCAGGAATCGAGCGGTCTGCGCGGAGGGATCGACGGTCGAAGTGTCGGTTTGGTCGAGAGAGGAGTCGATCATGCAGGAACGGCGTGGGGTACGGCGGTGGCACGTACGCGCGCCGGGTGGGAGAGTGCTTGCGACGCGAATAAGATGAGGCCAATCCAGAACACGTCGGCGAGCAGCAGGTGAACGAGTTGCATCCAAACGGGCGCTTTGAGCCAGATGTTAAGCAGGCCGATGGCGAGTTGCGCAAAGCCGGTCGCGACCACGAGCGTTCCCCAGCGCTGCACCCAAGCGTCAGCGAACGCCGACTGGATACGCGGAATCGCGATAAACGCCCAACCGACGAGCAGCGTCGCCAGCAGCGGATGGTAGACGCGGAGTTGTTGCAAGGGGTGGGCGCCGCTGTCTAGTGCTTGGCCCAACACCTGAGCCGTCGAGTCGGCCTTGAAGAGGGTGTCGCCCAGCGCCGTGATCGCACCCATCGTGCTCACGACCAGCGTAAGGCCGACCAGTCCTGCAATCGAGAGTGCCGGAGCTACCCAGCGTCCATCGACGCGCCACGTCGGACGGGCGTGCCCCTGCGCCCACCATGCCGTCCGCGCTAGCCAAGCGACGAGGACGAATGTGTTGACGAGGTGCGCGGCGATGGAGATGATGCGCGCAGTCGACGTATCGTGCGCCACCCACTCGAACAGGACGATGCCCGCTCCTATGGCGCCTTCCGTGATCACGAACAGGAGCGAGAACCACGCTGCCCGCCGCGCCGGGTGGCCGTTGTCGAAGGCACGCAGTGCCCAGACGACCAATCCGATGATCAGGAAGCCAGCCAGTGCGCTCGTCAGCCGGTGAGAGAGTTCGATGACCGTCTCCATCGTCGGCGATTGCGGCACGATCTCACCGTTGCATAGCGGCCAGTGCGCACCACAGCCCGCGCCCGATCCCGTCGCCCGGACGAAGGCGCCCCACAAGATCACGAGCACCAG
This sequence comes from uncultured Rhodothermales bacterium, assembly GCA_963973615.1. Classification (GTDB taxonomy): domain Bacteria; phylum Bacteroidota; class Rhodothermia; order Rhodothermales; family BA12; genus CAXBBB01. The sequence goes on from CAXBBB010000180.1 coordinate 3,996, forward strand.
ATAGCCGACGACGCTCCACGCATAGCGGACGAACCGGCGTTGTGATAGCGTCTGCGACACGTGTTAGAGGGCGTGAAATCTACGTTTTAAGGTACCTGACGCTCACGTTTCCGTTTCGCAAATAGCGGGCGAAGGGAAGACGTAGACGAGACCCGCCACGCCTTGAGCGAGTTCGCAGGTTCACCTCGGAAACGAGCCGTTGCCGGATCAAGCCGGTCACTCTAATCGTCCCGCTAGTCTCATCTACATCCACCTTCTGATTATGTCTTCTCCTGCGCCACAAAAAACGCTCATGGTCTCTATCTCCGGCATCCGAGGGATATGGGCTGCGGGCCTCGACGTGCCCACGCTCACCAAATATGCAGGCGCGTACGCCACCTGGATCTTGCAGCAGTGTGAGACGACGGGCCGAGATGCGAAGGTCGTCATCGGGCGCGACGCGCGCGTGTCGGGCGATGTGGTGAGCCAACTCGTCGCGGCGACGCTACGGAGCGCAGGCATCGATGTGGTCGATGCGGGGCTGGCCAGCACGCCGACGGTCGAGATGGCAGTTCTCTTCGAGCAGGCGGCAGGGGGCATCATCTTCTCGGCCTCGCACAACCCGGCGGAGTGGAACGCGCTCAAACTGCTCAACGAAAAAGGTGAGTTCTTGTCGCCCGATCAAGCGCGCGACATGCAGGCCCTCGCCGACGACGAGCCGACGACGGCCGACTACCTCGCGCTGGGTAGCTATGAGCAAAAGGACTTTCTGCAAGCCCACATCGACGCCATCCTCGCGCTACCGTACGTCGACCCAGCCAAGATCAAAGCGCGTGGTTTCAAAGTCGCCGTCGATGGGATCGACTCAGTCGGCGGCATCGCAATTCCCGCTCTGCTCAACGCGCTGGGCGTGACCGACATCGTCTGCCTCAACTGCGAGCCGACGGGCCGTTTCTCACACGTCGCCGAACCGCTGCCGCAGCACCTGACCGGCATCATCGATGCGGTAGGTGAGCAGAAGTGCGACTTGGGCATCGTCGTCGACCCCGACGCTGACCGCCTGGCACTCGTCGCCGATGGAGGCACGTATGTGTCCGAAGAACTGACCCAGGTTGCCGCCGCTGACTTCCTGTGGAAGCACAAGTCGGGACCGTTCGCGACCAACCTGTCGTCGAGCCGGGCCATCGAGGACGTGGCGAAGAAGCACGGCCAGCAGACGTATCGCAGCGCCGTGGGTGAGATCAACGTCGTGGAGAGAATGAAGGAGGTCGACGCTGTCTTAGGCGGCGAGGGCAACGGCGGCGTCATCCTGCCCGACCTCCACTACGGCCGCGACGCGCTCGTGGGCGTCGCGCTGGTGCTCCAGCACCTCGCCGAGACCGGACAGTCGCTGAGCCAGATCCGCGACAGCTACCCGGCCTACCACATTGCCAAGCACAAGGTGCCGCTCGGCGACCTCGACGCGGCCTACGTCGAGGGCGATCCGTCCGAGTCTGCCCGCCGCGCCGTCTACCGGGTCTCCCGCGCGCTGGAGCTCGCCGGGCTCACGCCCCGCGCGGCC
>CAXBBB010000181.1:0-5527 GCA_963973615.1 uncultured Rhodothermales bacterium
GCCTTCCTTAGCGGCGAACATGGCGTCGAGTCCGCCCGCGATTAGGCCTTCGACCAGATGCGGATCGCTGCCAAAGGTCGGGGGGCACTCGCTCGCGTCGACCACACCCAGGCGCCCACTCGTTCCGGCGCCGCAGTAGATCAATCGCCCGCCGTTTTTAAACGCGTGGACGACCGCCTCGACGACTTGCTCGATGTACGGAATTTCACCGCGCACAGCGATGGGGACCAGGTGATCTTCGGTGTTGATGATTTCCAGAATCTCGCGAACGGACGACGTGCCCAATTGCATGGAGCGCGGGTTACGCTGCTCGGTGGCGAGTCGCTGTATTTCGTCGAAGAGTTCAGGCTGTGGCATGTCGGCGGCGGAAGTAGAGGAGAGAGAAAAAGAGGAGAGCGAGCGTGCTGGCGCCTAGATACCAAGGCAAGCGGCTCGGTGGAAGGGCGAGGGCGGTAGAATGGCCGCTTAGAACGGAAGCAGCCCACAGATACGGCGATGCGTCGGGATTGTCTCGGCGAATGCGCTGTTGAGCGAGTTGTAAAGCTTGATCACGCGGAATGCCGTCGGATAGGGCATCGTAGAAGTGGGCCATCAGGTCGGCAGTGACTGCATCGTCGGCATTCCACAGGTTGGACAGCGTGCTCCTGGCGCCGATGCTTCGAAAGGCGTATTGAAGGCTCATCAGCCCTTCGCCCGTTCTGTACTGCCCTTGCCCCGACGCGCATGAGGAGAGGACAACAAGCTCAGTGTCGAGATGAAGTCGCTCAATTTCGTACAGGTGAAGAGGAGCGACGCGCTCGCCTTCTCGCAGCAGAAACCGGTGGTACAGCGGCGAGGCGGCGCTGATGATGGTGTGGGTGGCAAGGTGCAAGATGGAGTGTCCAGGCGCTGCATTTCGGATTGCCGAAGGAGTCGCATCCTCATCCATCAGTACGTTGGACCCCCACAGGCTAGCACGGACAGATCGTATTTCACGTGAAACACCGGGGAGGTCTGGTAACCCGCTCCCTTCAAAACCCGATACGCCGACTACGAGTGCGCTACGGTTTGATTTCGTTGGGGAGGTAGGAAGCGAAAGCGTCAAGTCGTGCGTCAGCGCAAAACGGTCGGCAACATATTCGGTGTCGCGATAGCCAAAGCCCGAGGGAGGGGCGACGGGCAGCGCGGCGAACGGGACGGCATGAAGTGGGCCGTCGGGGATGACGACGAGGGAGCGGACATCACGCAACTCATCGGCAAACGGCTCAAAAAGGCCAACGTAGAGCGCGTGCAGTTCGTCGAGGCTGAACGCTTGAGCGTTGAGGTCCGCCGGTGCGTCCGGGGTGGCGAAGATCGTACTTACGTTGAGCAAGTGATCCACGACCGCGTCCGCCGTCGTCGGCAGGCGATGAGCGGTAAGGGACGTAGGCCGAACAACGATAGCCCAAAGCGACGCTGTGTCGGCATAGAGAGGGTCGAAACGGTCTGAAAAGTAGACGATAGCAGCGGCCTGTCGATCACCAAGGGACCGTTGTATGTGACTCAAGTTGAGCGGTTCTGGGTCGCTCGGCTTTCCAACGAGCCGTGTAATCGCACGTTGTGTCTGTACGATCTCCGCGTCGGTCTGATTGAGGAGCGACGTGCCTGCACCATCCATCCCTGTCGATCGCTGGGTTGTTCGCAGCACTTCGAGATGGTTGGTCAGACTGTCCAATTCAGCGGCCCTTTTTCCCGTTCGAGCAGATGCGGTCTGCAACTGCTGCTGCATGATTCTCAGATTGCGAGCCTGCGACAGGTCAATAGCACGCAACGCCCCTTCGACATCGCCCGATTGGAGCGCGATCCGTGATAGGCCACGGTAGGGCATTTGCCAACCGCTCAGTGATGACGCCGACCATTGGAACGCGTCGGTGTGGCCTCCAAAACGCTCTGCCAATCCGATGGCCTCTTGGTACCACGTACGCGCTGTCATGGGGTGACCCAACCGCTCATGCAATAGCCCGATGTCTGTTGCGATTTGTCGGCGTACCGTGTGGTCAGGCTGAAGCGTCTTGCTTGCATAGGCCGCCATCAACTCGTGCTCGGCGAGGTCGTACCGGCCTGTAGACAGGGCGTGGCGTCCGAGTTTATACCGTGCCGATCGAGTGAGTAACGCTTCGTTTTTGCTCTCCGAGATACGGATTGCAGCTGACAGAGCACTATCAGCGGTGGCGACGTCTCCTAGATGAGACAGGACTTCGCCGTACGTGAGTAAGTAGAACGCGTGGTTGGCGGTCGTAGGCTGTTGACGAGAATAACGGAGCGCACGTAGGGCATGGCGCCGTGCACGACGTAGCGTTGCCCTTTCGGGCCGGTCCGTCGCCGAATAGCGGGCGAGGAGCGCGTCGGCTATCAATGCTTCGATGTGTGCGATGCGCGAATCGGCTTCGATAGGCGAAAGCGAGCGGCGCAGATAGGCAATGGTCTCCTCGTGGATACTCAAGCTCCGGTCGAACTCGCTCATGAAGCTATACGTCCGTCCCAAACGCGTCATCAGATCGGCGTGGAAAGCGTGAGCCGAGTCGGGCAACTGTTCGAGGGCAGCATAGATAGACTCGAGGGCTTCCGGCGCGCGGCCTGCGGTGAGGAGAGCATTGCTCCTCTTCTCCGCGACGTAGGCGAATCCTGCCAGGCTTACGTCAGGGCCGAAGCGTTCTAAGTAGTCCGCTGACAGCGAAGCTACTCGGGAGGTGCCGCCTAGCCCACTCCACAAGTACACCCTCCAGCGATATACGTTTGCCGCCATCGCGGGGTCAGAGCTCGCTGCGCACGCAATGAGCCGAGCAAAGACGACATCTGCCTCCCGAGTCTGGACGGCACTCGCACCAGGCGCGAGCGCGGCCGCATACGCAGCTTTAGACGCCTCCATCTCTCTCTCGCACTGCTCCTGAACCGGCGAAACGGTCAGCAACCGAGCCTCGGTGGAGGACGGGGCACCGAGGAGGGCGACCGATAGTAAGAACGCGCCGAGCATGGTGGGAGAGGAGTCCGGGGTGCTGTCAAGGTACGCCACTCCTAGCCGCTGACCCTCTCATCCGACGACCCGACGACTTGCGCTGCACGACTCTCTCCCTCACCAACTTCCGCGCGCACTCGGATCAGTCGTTTGCCTTCTCCTCAAAAATCAATCTGCTGCACGGTCCGAACGGCGCGGGCAAAACAAACGTGCTCGAAGCCGTCCACTACGCCGCGCTGACCAAGAGTCTTCTGAAGACATCCGATCAACTCGCGGTCCGTCGTGGGGCTGATCTGTTCGAGATCAAAGCCGAGTTTGCCAGTCCGACCATCGACCTGCGCGTCCGCATTGCGTACGCGCCGAGTGGAGGTAAGCGCGTCAGCGTAAACGGCGCTCCGCTCGAACGGATGGCAGATGTGATCGGTCGTGTGCCTCTGGTGGCGATGGCTCCGCACGACTACGATCTCACTGCGGGGCCGCCCGAGGAGCGGCGCAAGTTCGTCAACAACCTGATCGGCCAGTCCCGACCGGCCTACCTCGACGATCTGGGCCGCTACACGAGAGCGCTACGTCAGCGGAACGAGTTGTTGTCTGCGGCGCGGTATCGGCGGAAGCCGCTATCGTCCGAGTTGTTGGCAGCATGGACAGGCGAGACGGCACGCTTGGCTGCTGCTGTAGCACACGCGCGAGCCACTGCTATCGACTCCTTCGGCGTGTATGTAGCTCAGGCTTATACGTTGCTGGGAGAAGCTGTCGAGCGTCCGACGCTGCGGTATCGCCCGTCCGGGAAGCTCGACGCCAATGCGCTGGCCGATGGAGGGGAGCCACTCGAAACGCTGCTTTTCGACCGGCTGATGGAGGATGAGGCCGGTGACCGAGAGCGGGGGCGAACGCTCCTTGGCCCGCACCGCGACGAAATCTTGTTCGCCCTAGACGGGCTCGAAGTGCGCCGCTATGCCTCTCAGGGACAGCACCGAACATTCGGCATCGCTCTCCGACTGGCGCAGTTCTTCTACCTGCGGGACCGGACCGAGAAGATGCCGCTGCTCCTACTCGACGACCTGTTCGGTAGCCTGGATGCCCAGCGGACGCACCTCATCCTCGAACTGCTAGCGTCGGAAGAGGTGGGGCAGAGTTTGCTTACGCACACCAGCCCGACGCCACTGGACCAGACGGTTTCGTTTGAAGCCGACGAGCACCGCCTGATTTACGTGCCGCGCCTCAGTCTCCCGCCCATTGAGGATCCGGACGGTGTGTTGTAGCAGCGCCGTCACGCACCGATTCGTCGAGAGTGAGTACATATGCAATCCCACTTTCTACCTCGACCTATGACTCGATTTCTACGCCGTGCACCTTACGTGTTGGTGCTCCTCCTCATTCTCTCCGGATGTGCCGGGACCGTGTCACGCGACTTGGTCAGCGGAAAGAACAAGGCCTTCGGATATACATGGGCCGAACAGGTCCAGATCGGACAACAGGCAGATCCGTCCATCGCTGCACAGTTTGGTCTCTACGACGATCCCGATCTGGCGGCCTATGTGACGCAGGTTGGGCAGCAGGTACTCGCCGAGAGTCACGCCCGCCGCCCCGACACGCCCGCCGAAGTTGCCAATACCTCCTTCTACTTCCGTGTTCTTGACAGCGATGTCATCAACGCGTTCGCACTGCCGGGCGGCTATACCTACTACACACGCGGCCTGCTAGCTCATGTCGAGAACGAAGCGCAACTCGCCGTCGTCATTGGGCACGAGATCGGGCACATCACCAGGCAGCACCAATCACGTTCGGCTTTTGAGCAGCAACGTGCGCAACTCGGGCTGATCGCCGGAGCGGTCGTCGGGCAGGGGGTTTTGGGCGGAGCCGCAGCCGAAAACATCTTGGGGCTCGGTAGTCAGGCTGCCGGATTGCTCTTCCTCAAATACGGAAGGGGCGACGAGCGGGAGTCGGACGTGCTGGGGGTCGAATATGCGTCGATGGCTGGATACGAGGCGTCGCAGGGCGCGGCGTTTTTTCAGGTGCTCGACCGGTTGAGTGCACAATCGGGCACCGACCAGATCCCCAACTGGCAGTCGACGCACCCCGATCCGGGCGAGCGCGAGCAGACGATCCTCGAACTCGCTGCTCAGTCGCCTCAGCGGGGGAGCGTCGTCAATACGGATCGCCACTTGAACGCTGTTGACGGCATCGTCTATGGCGAAAATCCCCGCCAGGGTTTTGTCGAGAACCAGCGTTTTTACCATCCAGACCTCAAATTCCAGTTTGGCATTCCTCAAGGGTACCAACTGCAGAATAGCCCGAGCCAAGTCGTCATGGGGCAGCCCAACGGGCAAATGGTGTTTCTCTTCACCCTCGCACAGCAGGCCAGCGCGCAAGCCGCAGTTCAGGCGCTGGGACAAACGCAAGGGGTGAGGGTGGTAGACAGCGGGCGCCGGACAGTGAACGGGCTCACAGCGGCCTACGCCGTAGCGGACGTGCAGCAGCAGAATCAGCAAGGACAGGCGGGGCAGCAACTCCGGTTGATCAACTTCTTTATCGAGTATCAGGGACAGGTCT
>CAXBBB010000182.1:0-5526 GCA_963973615.1 uncultured Rhodothermales bacterium
CTGGTTGAGGCGCGGATTGCCTGCGACGCCTTCAAGCAGAAACGGGACGATGGCAGCCTCCTGCTCGCGCGCTACAGTCGGGAAAACGTCTCGGTAGGCTGATGTGTACTGCGCTCCGTACGAAGGTGGCATCTGCATTCCGGTCAGCACGACGGCGGCGTCGGGGTTGGACTGGCGGACGCGTTCGATGATGGCCGTCAGGTTGGTGCGGATGTTGGCGACGGGCTGTCCGCGCAGCCCGTCGTTGGCGCCGAGTTCGAGCAGCAGCACGTCGACCGGGCGTTCCAGGTGCCAGTCTAGCCCGTTGAGTCCGCCTGCCGTCGTTTGGCCGGATACACCCTGGTTGTCGATCTGAAACGGCAATCCGGCACTGTCGATCTTTTGCTGGAGTAGCGAAGGAAAGGACTGCGACCTGTTGAGGCGATACCCGTCGGCGATGCTGTTGCCTACGACGAGGATGCGTCGTTTTTCTCCTGGCTCCAGCGTGCGCGTCGGTTGGCCAGGGCGACCCGGCTGAACAGTCACAGCGACTGAGTCGCGGTCGGAGGGGGCGGGCGCTCCGGTGTCGTCGGAGCAGGCGGCGAGGAAGAAGAGGGGCAGCAACAGGGCGAGGCGAAACATCGGGCGGTCGGAAAGGAACACCGCAAACCGAACGCACGGTGATCCGTTTCTGCGCGTCGCAGCCGTTGCCGCTGCGTTCCACCTCTCCCCGAATCGAATGGCAGATGCCGTCCTCGCCGCGCGCGACCTCACGAAGACCTATACCACGCCCGCTCGCACGTTGACCGTCCTCGACGCGGTCTCGCTAGACGTTCCTCCGGGCGGGACGCTGAGCATCGTTGGCCCAAGCGGATCAGGAAAGACAACACTTCTCGGTCTGTGCGCCGGACTTGACCGTCCCACGTCCGGAACGGTATCCATCGCCGGAACGCGCATTGATGCGATGAGTGAGGACGAGCGGGCAGCCGTTCGGGGCGAGCACGTCGGCTTCGTGTTTCAGTCGTTCAACCTGCTGCCGACGCTGACGGCTCTGGAAAACGTGATGGTGCCCGCCGAACTCGTAGGAAACAGCGGCGCTCGACAGCGTGCCGTCGAACTGCTGGACCAGGTTGGGCTGGGCGACAGGACACATCACTATCCGTCCGAGTTATCTGGCGGCGAGCAGCAGCGTGTCGCCATCGCGCGTGCTTTCGTGAACGCCCCACGGCTGCTTTTTGCCGATGAGCCGACGGGTAATCTCGATCAGGAAACGGCTCAAGCCGTCGAAGACCTGCTGTTCGCTCTCAATGCTGAGCAAGGCACTGCACTCGTCGTCGTCACGCACGACTTGGATCTCGCAGCAAAATGCAGTCGCACGATCAGCTTGCGCGGCGGACGGGTGCAGTCGGACAGGCACCTTTCCGAAAGAGCGGAATCGGTCGCCTGAAAGAGTCTCGGCGATACACGACTTATGATTGGACGAACGCAAAAAGCCCCCACTCGGACTGTCCGAGTGGGGGCTTTGCTTTGGCGTGAGCGACTTACTGCTCTTTACCCATCGTTTCGATGTAGTAGTTCGCCTGGTCGCGGTAGTTGCCGTAGGCAGCCGAACCGTAGGCCGTGCGAGCGGCTTCGTAGTTCTCCTGCATCCGGTAGCTGTCGCCCTTGACGAAGTGGAGGGCAGCGGCGTCGTTGCGATCGTTCGGGTTGAGCGCTAGACCGGCATCGGCGGCGTCGCGAGCGGCGGAGTAGTCGCCCAGGACGTTGTGGGCGCGGGCGACGTAGAGGTGATACTCCGGCTGATCGCCAAGCAGTTCGGCCAGTCCCGTGAGCTGCTCTAGTGCGGCACCGGCTTTGGTGCGGCTTGGGTTGGCACCGCCGAGGAGGTCGCCCGTCGATCCGATCAGGGCCAGCATGTTTTTGATGGCCGTTCCGCGCGCCTTGTCACCGGCTTCGGCCACTTCGATGGCCATGCCGTAGGCACCGATGGCGTCTTCGTCGCGGTCCATCGCTTTGAGCGCTTCGGCCTTGCCGACGTAGTTCATCGCGAAGTTCGGATCGTGGTTGATGCCGGTCTCGAAGCCTTCGAGTGCTTCTTCGTTCTCATCGGCTTTGAGCTTGCGCACCGACAGAGCGTAATCGAGTTGGGCGAGGACGTACCGTGAGCGGCCTTCGACTTCTTCGTCTTCAGCTTCGACGGCACCTTCGAGCGCTACCTGATACTGCTCATAAGCGGCCATGTAATCTTTGGCAGCAGCAGCTTCGTTGGCGGCGTTGTATGCTTCTTTATAAGCTTGCGCACTCGCGACGTTGGGAAGGGCGACGGCGATGGCCAGCAAGAGCAGGGTCAGGACTCGGGTCATGTGTGGAAGTGGGGTGTGTGTGTGGAAGATGGATAATCTATAAGACAAGGGTGCACGGATCGTGCCGGGTACGCGTTCCCATGTCAGAACGTCTAAAATGGCGGTTATTGCACATGGAGGCCCAAGAAACGTGTCGAACAGCGCACACTAGTGTGTTTCGTGTAGGACACGCCGGGCGATTCGCAGCCGCTTGGTAGGATCAGAAGTTGGGGGCGAGGCTGTGCTCTTTGTAGAACTCATCCACGATGTCGACGGCTTCTTGAGGGTCGTCGGTGATCTTGAACAGATGCAAATCCTTCTCCCCGATGTTGCCTTCAGCAAGCATCGTGTCGCGTAGCCAGTCGACGAGACCAGTCCAGTAGCTAACGCCCATTAGCACGACGGGAAACTTAGAGATCTTGCGCGTCTGAATCAGCGTGAGGCTCTCGAACAGTTCGTCGAGCGTCCCGAAACCGCCGGGGAGTACGATGAAGCCCTGGCTGTACTTGACGAACATCGTCTTGCGAACGAAGAAGAAGTGGAAGTTGATGAGCTTGTCCGGGTCGATATAGGGGTTGTGGCCCTGCTCGTGCGGAAGCTCGATGTTGAGGCCGATCGACGCGCCTTCCATGTTGCGCGCCCCCTTGTTGCCCGCTTCCATAATGCCCGGTCCGCCCCCCGTAATGACGCCATAGCCTCGGCGTACCAATTCCTCAGCCACTTCGACGCCCATCTGGTAATAGGGATTATCGGGCTGTGTTCGCGCCGAGCCGAAGATGGAAACCGACGGTCCGATTTCGCTCATCGTCTCGAAGCCCTCGACAAACTCGGACTGAATGCGGAAAATGCGCCACAGGTCTTTGACGCTTTTGGTCTGCCAGGCCTCGCGCTCTTCGTCCGTCATCTGTCGGTTGAGTTGTTCGACTTCGTCTTGTGCCTCGAAGGCTTTTTTCTTGGACATAAACAGGGAAGGTGAGAATAGAGGTAAGGGAAGAAACGAATCGAGCCGCCCCACGCGCATGCACGGAGTGGCTCGAAAGGAGGAAAGGCTGTGGGTTAGCGGCCCTGTCCGGATTGCTGATTGGCTTCCTGCTGGAACGCTTCGTTGGCGAAGATGGCGATTTCAACGCGGCGGTTCAGGGCGCGTCCGCTGTCCGATTCGTTGGAGGCGACCGGTTCGGTTTCACCCTTGCCGACCGTCGTGATGCGGTAGCGGGGGATGCCCTGGCTCATCAGGAACTGAGCGGCGGCTTCGGCGCGCTCTTCACTCAGGCGCATGTTGGTCGCATCGCCACCGACGCTGTCGGTGTGGCCGTAGACGACGACGTCAGTGTTGTCGTAGCGCTGGAGGCTTGTAGCGAGGCCCATGAGGTCAGCCCGTGCCTGCGCTTTGAGCGTCGACTTGGCAAAGTCGAACAGGATCGCGTTGTCGAACGTGACCTTGATACCTGCCGTCTCGCCCGTTTCGGGGTTTTCGATGGGGGTGACCTCAGCGTTAGCGAGTTCGCCTTCAAGCTCTTCGGCTTGCTTGTCCATCTGGCGTCCGATGATGGCGCCTGCGACGCCGCCGACGGCCGCGCCGATAATGGCGCCTTGCGCCGTATTGCCTTGCGTCCGGCCGATCACGCCACCGACGGCACCACCGGCACCGGCTCCAATGACGGCGCCTTTGCTCGTGCGGTTCATGCTGGAGCAACCTGCGCCTAGCGTTGAGAAGATCAAGAGCGCGCACAAGGCGAGCGAGTTACGTAGAGTGTGAGTCATGGTAGAGGAGGGGATGTGGGGTTGTGTCGTGAGGAGTTGCTCTCGATTAGAAGAGTCAGAGAGGGAATAGGCAACGGACGTGCCGCGCCGCTTCAGTCTGCTTCCATTCCTAGTTCAACCGCTCCGTTTCGCTATTTGGCTTGACCGACGAGACCTTTACACGTCGCTGAGCGGGTACAATGCCCACATCGGTGGACGCTCTTACGTCCGGTTTACACAACGGCAACGCGCGTCCGGCTATCTTGCGGTGCGAAGCCTTCGCCTCCTCGACGGGCTCGCGAGCGTGTCCATTCTCAGGTGCTCCGGCATCTCCTCTTCCGTTTCATCGTCTACTCACTCAATACCCCTTCATGAAGCTCATCATCCCGATGGCAGGCCGCGGCACGCGCGTCCGCCCGCACTCGCACGTCACGCCGAAGCCGCTCCTCAACGTGAGGGGTAAAAGCATGGTCGAACGCATCGTCCAGACGTTCATGGACGTGCTGCCACGCCCGCTCACCGAAGCGGTCTTTATTCTCGGTCCCGACTTCCCCAAATCCGTCTACGAAGACCTGACTTCGATCTGCGACCAGTTCGGCATCAAGGCGGACTTCGCCGTTCAGGAGAGTGCCGAAGGTACCGCTCACGCCGTCTACTCGGCCAAGGACCACCTGTCGGGCGAGGGCGTCGTTGTCTTCGCGGACACCCTGTTCTACATGGACGGTAACCTCGACCTCGACGCCGACGCCATCGTGTGGGTCAAGCACGTAGAAGATCCTAGCCGCTTCGGTGTCGCTGTCCGCGAAGGCGATCGGGTTACGGCATTCGTCGAGAAGCCCAAGGAGTTGATCTCCAACGAAGCGCTCATCGGGATCTACTATATGCGCGATCTGGCCGAGTTCGGCAGTAAGATCGTCGAGTTGGTCGAAGGCAATGAGCGGGGCAATACGGGCGAATTCCAACTCACCGACGCGCTCGATAAAATGCTCAAAGACGGCGCTCTGTTTAAGACGGCGGGTGTGACCGACTGGCTCGACTGCGGTACGATTCCCGCGCTGCTCGACACTACCAAAGTCATTCTCGAAATGGAGCGGGGCGGAGTTCACGCCGGAGTCGTCGAGGATAGTATTCTGATCGAGCCGGTGTACATCGGACCGGAAGCCCAAGTGCGCGGCTCTGTCGTTGGGCCGAACGTGTCCATCGAGGCCGGCGCCATTGTAGAGGGCTCGGTCGTGCGGGAGAGCATCGTCTTTGCCAATGGCCGCGTCGAAGGCAGCGTGCTCGATGAATCGCTCGTGGGACAGTATGCGACGGTTCGCGGCATGACGGGACCGATCAACGTCGGTGACCATTCCGAACTGGGTACGCGCGACTGATCCGCAGGGCCGAACGTGGCTCAAAACAGAAAACCCCACTCGGTCTTCGGATCGAGTGGGGTTTTCTGTTCGGACAGAAACTGAGT
>CAXBBB010000183.1:0-5523 GCA_963973615.1 uncultured Rhodothermales bacterium
CCGAACTGGTGATGGGCGAGATGATCTGCCTCGCGCGGCGCATCTTCGACAGCCACGACGCCGGACGCCGCCACCTGTGGACCAAGGACGCGACCGAGCGCTACGAACTCAAAGGCAAGACGCTGGGCATTATCGGCCTGGGCAACATCGGCAAGCAGGTGGCACGCATGGCCGATGCCTTCGGGATGGACGTGCTGTTCTACGACACGCACATCGTCGCGCGCGAAGTTGGACTGGCGCTAGGCTGGCGGTCGGTCGGCTCGCTGGCCGAAGCGTTCGCCCAGTCGGACGTGATCAGCCTGCACGTGTCGGCCGAGGACCGAGCGGGTCGCAGCAACCGCGACCTGATCACGCCGGACCACTTCGCGAGCCTCGCTTCGGAGCGCGGCCCAGGCAGCCCGCGCCTGTTTCTCAACGCAGCACGCGGCTTCCTCTACGAACCCGACGACCTGCTCGCCGCCGTCGAAGCCGGTCACGTCCGCGCTGCCGCCGTCGACGTGTTTCCCGAAGAGCCCGGCTCGAAGCGCGATGCGTGGGAGAACCCGTACGCCAAAGAGGGCGGAATCGTCACGACGCCCCACATCGGCGCGGCGACGCAGGAAGCCCAGCCGCGCATCGCCCGCTACGTCGCCCGGTCGACCCGACTGTTGCAGCAGTACGGAACGGTCCGCGACACCGTCTATATGCCGCAGCAAACGATCGGCGTCGAGTCGGACGCGCCGTATTGGACGCTCGCCGTCGTCCACGCGGACGCTCGCGGCACCCGAAAAGCCATCGCCGACACGATCTACGACGCAGGCGTGAGCACGCTCCAGTCGGCCCATCGCGACTTTGCGGCGTATGGCATCGCCTACGACGTTTCCGCCCTCGACGCACCGCTCCCCGCTGACGCACGCGACGCTATCGTCGACACTGCCGCCCGCCTGACCGGAAACGACGACGCCATCCGCTCGATTCGGCAGTTCGAGGTGAAGTAGAGAAGCGTCAGCCCACTTTTGCGACGTGCTTCTCGAACCATACCCGATTCTCTTCCCGCTTCTTATTTATGAACGCCTTCGCGTCCTCGAATGAGGTAGCCTTATATGGGCCTTTAGCGATGTTGCACGCCTGGCAGCAGGTGACGAGGTTATCCGCATCGTTCAATCCCTTGTTTGACTGAGGATTTACGTGATCGACGCCGACGTGGGCAGTAAACCAAACATCGAAATCCGTACTGCTGCCAGCCTCACAGTATTGGCACTGAAATCCATCGCGTTCGAATATCGGCTGACGCCAGTCGGTACCGGATACAACGTGGGTGGTTGGATCAAAGACATGGGAGCGATTCTCCATGGCGCGTTTGGATTTGGTGCGTTCCACCAAGGTAAAGCGCAACACTCTTGATGCACAGCGCAAGGCCATACGAAACCCCCTGCCCGGTTCGTATGTAGCCGGTAGGTCACTCCGCCGACTTTTCATGACTCGACTCTCGCGCCTAGGCTCGCTCGTGCTGGTGTTCGCTGTTGCGGCGACGGTGGCAGAGCCTGCGTTGGCGCAGCGACCGTTTCATGTCTACGATCCGTTCTACCGAAGTGAGACGGCGAGGCGCGCGTTTCACGAGACGTATGCCGTCTCGGGCGAGGTATCGTACCGTGCGGCGGGGCCGGTACAAGGCAGCCAAAATGCCATTGCTCCCGATCCGTTGGGCGTCGCATTCCGACTCGACTATGCACTGACCGACTACCTCGACGCAGGCGTCATCGTCGACGCTGCCGGAGCGACGGGCGCGCGGGCGATGCGGTGGAGTTGGGTTGTGCTGACCTATCACCGGACGGAAGGGTTTGACGACTATGCGTTCCGCCTTGCCCTCGACCCGGACGCTGACGGGCGCGTCGGTTTCCCCCAGGCTGATCTGGCATTGATTGCTTCGTCCGTACTGTCGCCGCGTGTGTCCTCGGACTTCGTCGTCGGCGCTCGGCGTGTCAAGCGCGGGTATCAGCAGTTCGAGTCGCTCGAAGACGTGCAAGCCGCTCCGCCCGCCGCGCCTCAGCCGTCGTACGCGCTCCACAACGCGCGGGCACTTGGATATGAGGCCAACCTGATGATGACGTACAACCTGCACCTCGGGCCGAGCGGAAGCAAGGCGTACTTGGGCATTCTAGGGCAGCACGGCGAGTACCGGCTGCACCGCTCGCCAGGAGCCGATGAAGTTGTTCGGGCCTCCATCTCCGCCGATGCGGGCCAACCCGACGAGCAAGTTCAGCGCTTCAGCGGCGGCGTCCTGTGGATCCGCCCCGGATTCGAATACCACCGCCCCCACTACCGCCTGACGCCGTTCCTCAACTTGCCCATCGTGCAGTGGAATCCGCGCGAAGGATCGCCCCGCGCCCGCCCGCACGTCGGCGTCCAACTGATGCTTCGGTAAAAACGTGGGGCCGATTCCTGAGCAGTACACGCGCGTCGATCTGCCTGAGCGCGCCGTCGTCGGCATCGTGTCGGACACGCACGGCTGGTACCACGACGGGCTCGACACCGACCTGGCCGGATGCGACCTGATCCTCCA
Organism: uncultured Rhodothermales bacterium; assembly: GCA_963973615.1. GTDB lineage: Bacteria > Bacteroidota > Rhodothermia > Rhodothermales > BA12 > CAXBBB01. The sequence continues at coordinate 2,543 of CAXBBB010000183.1, forward strand.
CGCCGGAGACGTGGGCACGCCCGACATCCTCGACCGACTCGAACGCCTGGCGCCGACCTATGCCGTCTGGGGCAACATCGATGGGCGCCCGATCCGCAGCCGCGCGCCCGAGCACCAACGCCTCGACCTGGGCGGATTGCACGTGTGGATGACGCACATCGGCGGACATCCGAAGCGGTGGGCCAAAGGCATCGGCCCGATCCTGACAGCAGAGCCGCCTGACCTGTTTGTCTGCGGTCATAGCCACATCTTGCGCGTCGAGCGCGTGTCGCGCCTGGGACGGATGCTCTACGCGAATCCGGGTGCGGCGGGACGGCAGGGCTTCCATCAGGTGAAGACGTGCTTGCGACTGACGATTGAGGGCGGAAAGGCGGTTGGAGCCGAGGTGGTGGAATTGTCCTGACGCGTTGGCGGTAGGACCTGCCGCATCGGTACGTTACGGGTGAATCATCCGCTCCACCATGGCTCCCGACCTCACGCCCCGCGCTCAGCGCACCGAACGCTTCGACCTGGGCGCCCTACGCGAAACGAGCCTGCTGCTCTCGTCATCGCTCGACCCCACGTTCATCTTCGGCAACCTGCTGCTGACCGTCATGAGCAAACTGCTCGTCACGCGCGGCGCTGTTCTGATCCCTGACAATGACGGCTGGCACGTAGCGGCACACCGAGGACTGCGCGGCATCGAGATCGGCGCTCTACTCGCTCCGCACCCTGAAATCGGCCCCGGCGCGTGGGACGATGCCGATACGGCAGCGGTTCTAGCCGAACACCGGCTGACGCACGTCATGCCCATCGCGTTCGACGGCGACACGCTCGCGATTCTGGCGCTGGGGAAACCGCTTCGGGGCGAGATTCCCGACGAAGCGCGGCGGTTCACCGACCTGCTGCTGAGCATGGCCGCGCCCGCCGTTCAGAACGCTCAGACCGTCGAAGCGCTGCGCACGAGCAACCGGACGCTCGACGGAAACGTCCACCGGCTGAGCACGCTGTTTGCCCTCGCGCAACAGTTCGCCGCCACGCCCGACCGCAAGCAGCACGCCCGCACGCTCGGCCTCACACTGATGGGACAGATGACCGTGAGCCGCTACCTCTTCGTCGCCGAGCGGACGGTGGGAGGCGCAGGCTACGAGATGGTCGCCGTCCGTGGATTACCCAAAGACGCGACGACCGATGGGTTCAATCCCGACTGGGTCTGCGACCTCGATCAAACGCTGCTGCCCAATGGTGAGTGGCCCGAAGCCTACGCCGGACTACGCGACTGGGGAATCGACCTGCTCATCCCGCTTCAACAGCAAGGACGCACGTGTGGGCTAATGGGGTTGGGCACGCGGATGAACAAGCAGCCGTTCGTGAGCGGCGACATCGAACTACTCGAGGCCATTGGACAACTCGCACTGACGGCCGTCCGCAACTCATTTCTGCTCGACGAGCAGTTGCAGAAGCAGCGGATGGAGGAGGAGATGCAGATCGCCCGGTCGATTCAGGAGCGGTTGCTTCCTCAGTCACTGCCCAACGTGCCCGGAGCCGAGATTGTCGCCGTCGCCGTGCCTGCACGCGAAGTCGGCGGCGATTACTACGACGTGATGGAGCTATCCGACGGCCGCATCCTGCTCGCCATCGCCGACGTGACAGGCAAAGGAATGGCCGCTGCGCTGCTGATGGCGAACATCCAGGCCTGCCTGCATACGCTCCGCCCGATGGACATGGAGCTGTCCGAAGCCGTCAGCCACATCAACCGTGTCATCTGCGCCAACACGACGTACGACCGCTTCATCACGTTTTTCGGCGCGATCTACCACCCCGATACGCGCCAACTCGACTACGTCAATGGCGGCCACAACCTGCCCTACATCCTGCGTGCTGACGGCTCGCTCGAAACGCTCGAAGAGGGAGGCCTGCTGCTCGGCGTCATGGACGGAATGCCGTACGAGACGGGCCACGCCACGCTCCAACCCGGCGATACGCTCGTCACGTTCACCGACGGCGTGACCGAAGTCCACAGTCCTGAAGGCGAGGAGTGGGGCGAAGAGCGCCTGGAACCGCTGCTCTCCGCCCACGCCAACTCTCCCGTCGCAGACCTGCGCGACCTGATTATGAATGCCGTCTACGCCTTTCAAGGCAAAGACGTAGAACCATTTGACGACCTGACGATGGTGCTCCTTCGCGCCCTCCCCGATGCATCCCCTCCCTCCACCACGCAGGGACGGTCTATGGGCGACGCCACCGTCACTTCCCCTCATCTGTAGAGAGGAACCTGGACACTAAAGGTGACGGAATAGTAACGAAGATCAATAAATCTCTCAACAGGTCTTTCGCCAAGGGGGGCTAACTCCGTATCGTTTGGACACCAGCGCGGATCACGTGAGAAATCACTTGAAGTCCGACACTCCTCTTTTTGCGCGGATCCATGACGCCTCCTGCCCACTTTCGCACACCCCGCCGTTCGCGTGGCATGCGTCGCCTGCTCGCTGTATCGGTCCTCGCCGCAGCTCCATTCTTTGTCGGCTGCACGTCGATGCAGAGCGAATACGCCACGTCTGAGCGCTCACAAAGCGCAACGACGTTCGCTGCCACACCCGCGCAGCGGTACTTGGCGCTCGACGACGAGATCGATTCGGATTCGCTGAGCGAAGAGCAGGCCGTGCTTGTGATGAGCCGCGTCTACCGCTACCAGTCCGATATCCTCCTCGCGCTCTCGGCTGACGACACCGACGAAGCCGAAGGCCTCTTCGATTTGGCGATGGCCGATCTTGCGCGCCTGCGCGATCACGAAGACATCCTGGGCGAAGTCGACCGTCCGCGCTACCGCGAACTCTACCGCTCGGTCATCACCGAGTACGAGCACTACTACGGCGTCGCGCCCGACGATCTGCAGACGCAGCGTGGCGGCGTGTTCGCCCTGCGCGCCGAGATGTTCGCCGCCCTCAACGACGACTCGGCGACGCTCGACGGCATGACCCTGCCTGACCTGCGGCCCGCCG
>CAXBBB010000184.1:0-5509 GCA_963973615.1 uncultured Rhodothermales bacterium
AAGCGCGCGACGAACAAGGGACCGACGGCGACCGCGTCCGCGTCGAAGGCACTACGCCCGCTCACGATCTGGTCGACTATGCCGGAGCCTACGTGCATCCGGCCTACGACACGCTCCATGTCGACCTGAACCGCGACGCGCTTGCCTTCCGCCGCTTTGACCTGACCGTTCCGATGGCACACCGGCACTTCGAGACGTTCCTACTTGCCGAGAGCTTCCTTGAAGGCACGAGCGTCACGTTCCGCACCAACGAAGAGGGACGCGTCGACGGATTGGAGGTCGCCGTCGAACCGGCGCTGCCGCCGATCCGCTTTGAGCGCGTCGCCGCCGCCGACCTTTCCGACGCCCAAACGCTCGCCCGGTATGCCGGACGCTACGACTTGCGGGGGCAGCCCGTCGTGGTCGAGACCGCCGACAAAAGCCTGCGTATCACGCTTCCCGGCCAGCCGACGTACACACTCGTTCCGGTCGACGCGGATTACTTCCAGATCGAAGGACTGAGCGGATTTGCCGTCCGGTTCGAGAGCGACGCATCGGCGTTGACGTTCGAGCAGCCGAACGGCCAGTTTCGCGCCGAGCGGATGTCCGAGTAGCCCGGCGTCGCTAGTTCGGAGCGTGCAGGCGGAAGCGCCGAAACCGCTCACCACCGACCGACACCTCGCCGTCCGACTTGAATCCTGCTCGCGTGACGGCTGAAACGTGCTGCCGACTGAGCGGGAGTAGGATTGTTATCGAGGGGGCGCCGAGTGTATCGAATGCCTCGACGATAAATCGCGCGTAGAGCCGTTGGCCCAATCCCCAGTAGCGGCGGTGCAACACCAGACCCAAGTCGAGGTCGCCGCCCTCGGTTTGTAGTCCGCCCCAACCGGCAAAGTCACCGTCCGCGTAAAAGGCCCAGACGCCGAAGCCATGCTCGGCCCAGTGCGCTTCCTTCTCAGCGACGAAGCGTTCGCATTCGTGCGGGCCGAAAGCGCTGTGGGCGAGCGGAAGATGTCGCCGCACATGCGGGTCGTTCAGCAGAGCGATCAGGTCAGCCGGGGCGACGGTCGTGAGCCGAGAGAACGTGATAATCGGATGGGAGGGGGGTGGACATGCGACTTGCTCGTCGATCACGCCAGCGTCAGCAGGTGGTCGACGTCTGAGTTGGCATCGTCGGGGTGGAGCCATTCGTTCGAGCGCTTGTCGTACGTGTACTCCTTTGCCCATTGCTCGCCGTGCGTGGCGAGTTGCTCGATGGCGTTCAGTGCGTAGTCCAACTCGGCATTGGTCATCGTGGGATGCAGCGAGAGGCGGATCCAGCCCAGCATTAGCGTGTGATCACCCTGTTCGGCGGCGGCGAAGGCTTCGGCTGAGCAAGTCGGATCGACGTGGAGCAGGTAGTGGCCGTAGGTGCCGGCGCACGAGCAGCCGCCGCGCACCTGGATGCCGAAGCGGTCGTTGAGCAGGCGTACGCACAGGTTGTAGTGCAGGTGTTCGCACCAGAACGAGACGATGCCCAGCCGGTCGGCGTGCGTGTCGGCGAGGACGTGCAGCCCGTCGATGGCGCGTAGGCGAGGCATGGCAGCATGGACGAGTTGGTGCTCGCGCGCCTCGATGCGGTCGACGCCCATCTGGTCTTTGAGATCGATGCACAGCGCCGTCCGAATCGTCTGCAAGAAGGGAGGTGTGCCGCCGTCTTCGCGTGCTTCGATGTCGTCGAGGTAGGCGTGCTGGCCCCACGGGTTGGTCCACACGACCGTTCCGCCTCCCGGATGATCGGGGATGCGGTTGCGATAGAGATTTTTGTCGAACACCAACACGCCCGGCGTGCCCGGTCCGCCCAGAAACTTGTGCGGCGAGAAGTAAACGGCATCCAGTCGCGCGTCGTAATCCGGCTGTCCGTTCGCGTCGGTCGGATGCATGTCGATGGCGACGTAGGGCGCCGACGCTGCGAAGTCGACAAAACACAGCCCGCCTGCCTGGTGCATCAGCCGGGCCAACTCGTGGTAGGGCGTCGATAGCCCCGTCACGTTCGAGTGGGCGATGAACGCGCCGATTTTGAGCGGCCGATCGGCGAACTTGGGGAGTACTTCGGCCAAGGCGTCGATAGCGCAGCGTCCGTCGTCGCCCGGCGTGAGGACGACCACATCGGCGATGGTTTCGAGCCAACTCGTGTGATTCGAGTGATGCTCCATGTGGCTCACGAAGACGACGGGCCGCTCGTGTTCGGCTAGCTCGATCCGGCTCGCGAACGCTTCGGGGAGCTTGAGTCCCATCATGCGCTGCAACTTGTTGATGACCGTGGTCATGCCCGATCCGGCGGCGATCAGCACGTCGTCTGGTCCCGCGCCGACATGTGCTTTGATCTTGTGCTGCGCCGCGTGATAGAGACGCGTCATCAGCGTACCGCAGTGGCTCGTCTCGGTATGCGTGTTGCCGACGAACGGCGCGAGTTCTTCCATCCGTCGCTCAATCGGACCGTACATCCGGCCCGACGCGACCCAGTCGGCATAGACAAGCGGCTTGCGACCGTCCGGCGTGTCGATCTCGGCGTCAATGCCGATGATCTGTTTGCGAAACTGCGCGAAGTGCGCTTCCAGGTCGGAAACGGAAGGTGAGGAGAGGGCAGTGGTAAGCTCCATCGGATCAAGGCGTTGGCTGGCACAAAATAGAACGGTCGCCCCTTCCGAGTGGAAAGGGCGACCCAATAGCCGATGCAAATTTGATCAGGCAAGTGCGTGGACGGGCACGCGGCGTGCTTCTATCCGCTCCATAGCGGTAGCAGCGAGCGAGCGCAGATACGCCATCTCCTCGTCTGAAAAGGTGTGCGGCTCGACTCCGGCGACACAGAACGAGCCGATGGAATATCCGCGCGATGTGATGAGCGGAATGCCTGCATAGCAGCGCAGTCCGTCCTGGGTGACCAATGGGTTGTCTTTGACAAGCAGGTGTTCGTGCGCATCTTCGACAACGAAATCGGCCTTGTCGCGAACGGCAAATCGGCAGAAGGCCCATTCGACGGGCGTGCCTTGCGCCTCGCCGATCCAGCCACCGACGCCTGCATTGGCGGCGATGAACTGTGCCTCGTCGAGTACGATGTTGACCATGCCCAACGGCATATTCAGATTGTCACTTGCTTGCTGTGCAAGGTCGGTGAGTAGGTCAGAAACTTCGGGCGCGAAGAGGTCAAGCTCCGCAATCTCGCGGAGCCGGTTCGTGTCGAGAATGGGGTCGACATCCGGGGAGGGAGCGTGAGGATCGTTCATAAAATTAGGCGTGGACAGGTGTGCGAGAGAGGAGCGCGTACGTGCGGACGCGGACGAGAAGTGACGAAGCGGCGACGGCTTCGTAGCCGCCTTTGGACTTTAATAGGGTGAGTGGACCAGAAAGTGCGTCGGGGGTGGTGAGCGAGCCTGCCTGGACGCCCGACTCGACACATGCCGATTGCCACGCGGCAGCGGCCTGGTCGCCACCGACGAAGCGGGTAAGGGAAGCCAATACGTCGGCCTCAGACGGCGCGTCGAGGCCATGAGATGAGATGCGAGAAGCAGTCATTCGGATAGGATATGGTGGGTGTACGTTGCGTATCGTCGGTGCCCCCCCACTCTTAATCAGCTCAAAGCAAAAAACCCTCGACGTTGATGTAACGCCGAGGGGTTTAATAAAACGGTCCGTGTTGCCCGTAGGGTCAGGCAGAGGCCTTGTCCATCAGCAACTTGGCTACGTCGACGGTGCGGTTGGAGTAGCCCCACTCGTTGTCGTACCAGCCTACGACTTTGATCAGCTTGCCGTCGGTCATCGTGCTCTGACCGTCAATGATGCAGCTGTGCGGGTTGTGGACGATGTCAGCCGACACGATCGGGTCTTCGGTGTACTCCAGCACGCCTTTCATCGGACCGTTGGCGGCCTCGCGCAAGGCGTTGTTGACCTGCTCGATCGTCACGTCCTGCTTGACGATAGCCGTCAGGTCGGTCAGCGAGCCGTCAGGGGTGGGTACGCGGAGGGCGAATCCGTCGAGTTTGCCCTGCAGGTGCGGCAGTACCAAGCCAACGGCGACGGCGGCACCGGTCGTCGTCGGGATGATCGAGAGCGCGGCGGCGCGGGCGCGGCGAAGGTCGCTGTGCGGCGCGTCGAGGATGCGCTGGTCCGATGTGTAGCTGTGGACCGTCGTCATGAAGCCCTTCTCGATGCCGAATGCGTCGTCGAGAACCTTGGTCATCGGAGCCAAGCAGTTAGTCGTGCAGCTTGCGTTCGAGATAACGGTTTCGGCTCCCGTCAGCGTGTCGTCGTTGACACCCAGGACGATGGTAGCGTCAACTTCGCCACTGGCCGGGGCCGAGATAACGACTTTCTTGGCGCCTGCCTCCAGGTGCTTGTTTGCGCCTTTGCGGTCGCGAAAGACACCCGTCGACTCGATCACGACTTCGCAGCCCAACTCGCCCCACGGCAGTTCGGAAGGGTCGCGCTTGGCGAAGACCGGAAAGCGGTCGCCGTTGATGACGAGAGCGTCGCCGTCGACTTCGACGGTTCCGGGGAAGCGCCCGTGGACCGAATCGTACTTGAACAGGTGGGCGAGCGTCTTGGCGTCCGTCAGGTCGTTGACACCAACGATGTCGAAGTCGTTGTCGCCGCGTTCGAGGATGGAGCGAAAGACGAGCCGTCCGATGCGACCGAAGCCGTTGATGCCGAGTTTGATTGCCATGAGAGCAGGGGGGAGTGAGCGGTTGGGGAGCGCGAGGTGCGCAAAATGGTGTAACGGATGGGGCCGAGGGGGAAGTTTCCGTGCGAAAGCGCTCCCAGCGCACCGAGTTATGCAATCGGCACGAAACGCGCGAATGCGTCTGGTGCGTAGCGGCTCGCTCCGTATCTTGGGCCTCTTTGGGCGACGCCAACGCGCGTCGCCTGCGCCTTTCTGACACCTTTCCGATCCCGATGGCCACGGTCAAGACCACCGCCCCCGCAGACGAACCGGCACCCGTCCACGCCCCCTACGCGCCCGCCCCAAGCGACGACTTCGCCACGCGCGCTGTCGATTTCTACTACGAGCGGCAATCGCTCGTGATTGGTGTGTTGATTGGCTTAGTCGTGCTCGCACTCGCTGTCGTCGGCTACATCTACTTCGCGCAGCAGAATGCCGAGGCAGCCGAAGCTGCCCTGGTGCAGCCCTCCCTTCAATACGGAGAAGGTCAGTTCGAGGAGTCGCTTCCGGGCCTGCTTGCTGTCGCCGACGAGTACGACGGAACGGGGGCCGGTGACCTGGCTGCCTTCTATGCCGGAGACGCGCTGTTCCGCTTAGGCCGCTACGAAGAGGCGCTGGAGCAGTTCGAAGAAGTGAGCCGCGCCGATAACCTGCTGGGCCATAACGTCGCCGCTGGACTCGCTGCCACGCACGAGCAGTTGGGCAATCACGCCGAAGCTGCCGATTTCTACGAAGAAGCCATCGACCGCTATGAGAACCCGGCGTTGGCTCCGGCCTACCTGCTCTCGGCAGCGCGCAACTACGAAGCCGCTGGCGACTACTCTGCCGCCC
>CAXBBB010000185.1:0-5489 GCA_963973615.1 uncultured Rhodothermales bacterium
TCTTGGATGAGGTACGGCTCGTATACCTCTTCGATAGTGCCCGAGTCCTCGCCCACGCTGACTGCGATGTTGCCCAGTCCGGTCGGTCCGCCGCCGAACTTCTCGATGAGCGTCATCAGGATGCGGGTGTCCATGTCGTCCAATCCTTGCTCGTCCACGTCGAGGGCGTTGAGCGCATGATCCGCTACGGCGCGCGTGATCGTGCCGTCGCCTTTGACCTGGGCGAAGTCGCGCGTCCTACGGAGCAGGCGGTTGGCGATGCGGGGCGTGCCTCGGCTGCGGCGGGCGATCTCGTAGGCGCCGTCCCTGTCGATCTCGATGCGCATCAGTCCGGCCGAGCGCTCGACGATCTGCTGGAGCAGGTCGGCGGTGTAGTAGTCGTAGCGGAAGTCGATGCCAAAGCGGGCGCGCATCGGAGCGGTGAGCAGGCCCTTACGCGTCGTCGCGCCGACGAGCGTGAACGGCGGAAGCTGCAACTGGACGCTGCGCGCGTTGGGGCCGCTGTCGATCATGATGTCGATCTTGTAGTCCTCCATCGCCGAGTACAAGTACTCCTCGACCACGCTCGGCATCCGGTGAATCTCGTCGATGAAGAGCACGTCGCCTTCGTTGAGGTTGGTCAGCAGGCCTGCGATCGTGGCAGGCTTGTCAAGAACGGGGCCGCTCGTCGACCGCACCTCGGCGCCCATCTCTTCGGCGATGATCAAACTCAGCGTCGTTTTGCCCAACCCCGGCGGACCTGCCAGCAAGACGTGGTCGAGCACTTCGCCGCGTTGCAGTGCCGCCGTAATGAAGACGGTCAGGTTGTCCTTGATCTTCTGCTGACCGACAAACTCGGAGAGGCGCGAAGGGCGCAGGGCTTTGTCGAAATCCTCTTCGGCGGCGGTGCCGGTCGAGGCGGTGAGATCAGGGCGAACAGACATAGCGGGAGAGTAGGATCGATAGGAAACGCTCAACGGCGCCGGACGCTCCGGCGTACTCGTTGCGGAGAAGGCGTGTTGGCCGGTGCAAGTGGCCCGTAAAATCGGGATCTGAGGTGACGGCGTTCTGTCACATGAGGTCGGGGCGTCATCTCCAATAAACACAAGTGATTCTAGCGGTGTCGTTGGCAACTAGGCCGTAATGCCCATGCAGTCCACCCCCGAAAGTCGTTGACACGTGCAATCCGACTGCGTACTCTTGGGCACACCTTTTGTCAACTATGTTCGCTGTCGACCACGTTCTCGTCTCCGACGATCTTCTCGATGCCCCGTTCGCCTGCAACCTAGCAGCGTGTCACGGCGGGTGCTGCGTGCAAGGTGAAGCCGGTGCGCCCTTGGTCGAAAGCGAGTTGGCCGGACTGGAAGCCGTTGTCCCGACCGTCGAGCACCTGCTGACGCCCGAAGCGCGTCACGCGATCGCCACGCGTGGCCCGTGGGAGAAATCTAAGTGGGGCAGCTTGAACACGACGTGTGTCGAGGGCGGACCGTGCGTGTTCGTGACGTACGAAGGGCCGGTTGCCAAGTGCGCGATAGAGCGAGCGTTCCGGACCGGAAAGACGGACGTTCACAAGCCGCAGAGTTGCCACTTATACCCGGTCCGCGTCGAACAGTACGACGAGATGGAAGTGCTCAACTACGAGAAAATCCCGCTGTGCTCAGGAGGCGTGACGCACGGCAAGCGGCTGTCGATCCAACTCGCCGACTTCCTAGAAGAACCCCTCACGCGCCGCTACGGTGCCGGGTGGTACGCCCGTTTCAAAGAGGCCGTCGATGTGCGGCGTCGCGATTTCGGCATCGACGTGCATCCCAACTAGAACCCTCCGCGCGGCCTGTCCGCCTCATCGCCCCAACGCCATGCTGAATCTCTCGCAACGCCAGTCACAGACTCAGAAGCTGTCGCCGCAGCAGATTCAGTACATCAAGCTGCTGCAACTGCCGACGCTCGCGCTCGAGCAGCGCATCAAGGCCGAGATGGAGATCAATCCGCTGCTCGAAGAGGGCGAAGAGGAAGACGACGAACTGGAGGGCGAAGAGCGCGAAGAGGAGAAAGACGAAAAGTCTGACGACGACAGCGAAGACGAATACGACAGCGAGCAGCACAGCGACGACGAATACGACTGGGAAGAACTGCTCCACTCGCCCGACGACCTCTACGGTCACAAGGCCCAAGTCGATAAGAGCGCCGAGGAAGAGCGCCGCGAAATCCCGATGGCATCAAGTTCGTCGCTGATCGAGTCGCTCGTCGAACAACTGCCGTTCCTCGACCTGGACGATACCGACACGGTCATCGCCGAGCAGATCATCGGCTCGATCGATGAGGACGGCTACCTGCGCCGCTCGCTCGACTCCATCGTGGACGACCTGATGTTCAACTACGGCATTACTCCGCGTGAGGGGCAGGTCGAAGCTGTGCTCAAGCGCATCCAGCGGCTCGAACCCATCGGCATCGCCTCGCGCGATTTGAAAGAGTGTCTGCTGACGCAACTCTATGCCCTGCCGAACGACGTAGACGGACGCGAAACCGCCATCGACATCCTCGAACAGGCGTACAAGGCGTTCACGATGAAGCATTACGACCAGATCATGCGCAAGCTCGAGATCGAGCCCGAAGAGTTGAAAGAGTCGTACGAGTTGATCCAGCGGCTCGACCCCAAGCCGGGCGAGGGCGCGTTCACGGCGCAGCAGAACTACATCACGCCCGACTACACCGTCGAGGTCGTCGACGACGAGTTCATCATCTCGCTCAACGGCAGCAACGCGCCCGAACTGCGCGTCAACAAGGGCTACCGCCAGATGCTCGAAACCCTGTCGGCGGACCAGAAGAAAGAGGCCCCAACGAGTCGCTACGACAGCGACACGAAGAGCTTCCTCAAGAACAAGATGGAGAGCGCCCGCTGGTTCATCAACTCGATTCAGCAGCGGCGCAACACGATGCTCAAAGTCATGAGCGCCATCGTCGACATTCAGTCCGAGTTTTTCCGCTTCGGCGAGGGCAACCTCAAGCCGATGATCTTGAAGGACATCGCCGAGATCATCCACATGGACATCTCGACGGTCAGCCGCGTCGTCAACGGCAAGTACGTGCAGTCCGAGTTCGGCGTCTACGAGTTGAAGTACTTCTTTTCAGAGGGTTTGACCAAGGAGAGCGGAGAGGAGATCTCGAACAAGGAGGTGCGTGCGATCATAGAAGGCATCGTTGCGCGCGAAGACAAGGAAAAACCGCTGAGCGACCAGGCCATCGCCAAACTGCTCGAAGAACGCGGCTTCTCCATCGCCCGGCGTACGGTCACCAAGTACCGCGAACAGCTCGGCGTGCCCGTCGCCCGGATGCGTAAGCAGATCGTGCTGTCGTAACACTGCTCCCATGCCCACAACTGCCACGCACGACGCCGAGCGCCAGCGCTTCACGATTCCGACCGATGGCGGCGAAGCGTTTCTCTCGTATGCGCTGGGCAACACGCGCATCGCGCTGCTGCACACCGAAGTACCGGCCGAGGCGGAAGGGCACGGCGTCGGCGGCTCGCTCGTCCGCAGCGCGATGGACTATGCGCGTGCCAACGAAATGCACGTGTTGCCCTACTGCCCCTTCGTCCAAGCGTGGCTCAAACGGCACGACGAGTACGCCGATCTGGTGCAGCCGAACAAGGACTGAGCGAAAAGGCGTGTTGGACGTGCAGACCGAGTGTGAGGATTGCCGCTTCGCTTCTCGCAATGACTAGGTGAAGGCGAGATAATGTCGGATCAGAGAGAAATTCGGCCTGATCTCGGTCCGGCGATCAAGACGCAGAGCGAAGAGAGCGTCCGAAATCGTTCTGTTCGAGCGCTAGCGAGTTTGGACGATTTCAGCGAATGGAGCGCCGCGTCCGCCGGAGCGAGTCCAGTCTTGATGTTTTGCTTCTTTTGAATCAAGTCAAAAGAAGGCCCCGCGCAGCGAGCGTGGTCACCAGAAGCACGTTCAGGTTTGGGAAGCAGTTGTGGATTCCTGCCAACGCAGGAAAGACGGTTGAGGGAGAGAGGAGTCGAGTTAACGCCACGGAGCAGTTTGCCGATTTTGCAAATCGTTGCGTCCCGGCAACCAGGCGAACGCACGCAGCGTGCAGAACAAGCCACCCACTCCGCACCTTATGGAAACGCACGACGCCGCCCTCCACCGCCTGCTCCATGACGATCGCCGATGGATGAAGCAGGCGCTTCGCCAGGCCGAGCTCGCCTATGACGCGGGAGAAGTGCCGGTTGGTGCCGTTGTCGTGAGGGGCGGCATCGTCGTCGGCAAGGGGCGCAATATGGTCGAGCAACTCAACGATCCGACGGCTCACGCCGAGATGATCGCGGTCACGGCGGCGTGCGAGACGACGGGCGACAAGTACCTCGCCGACTGCACGCTCTACGTCACGCTCGAACCCTGTCCGATGTGCGCCGGAGCTATCGTCTGGGCCAAGGTGCCGCGCGTCGTGTTCGGCGCATTCGACGAGCGAGCCGGAGCGGGCGGCACGCTCTACAACCTGCTGCGCGACGGACGCCTGAACCACCGCTGCGCCGTCGTGTCGGGCGTGGAGGACGAAGCGTCGGCTCACCTGCTGCGGTCGTTCTTCGCCGAGCGACGCGCGCAGGGTTAAGTATCCTCGCTCGTGCGGGTCATCGGAACGTGGGGGATACCCGCTTCGACGAAGGCCGCCCCGGTGCGGACGAAGCCCAGTCGCTCGTAAAATCGCTCCAGGTGCGATTGCGCGTGGATCGTTTGGGTCGAGAATCCGGCGCGTTCGGCGTCGGCTATGGTGGCTTGAACGATCCGCGTCCCCAGTCCATCGCCGCGTGCGTCGGGGACGACGGCGAACCGTTCGAGCTTGGCGGCTCCCTGGTGCTCGGGATCAGCCCGCCATCGTGCTGTCGCTGCTGATTGGCCGTTTAAGGTGAGCAGCAGGTGCGTTGCCGTCGCGTCCCAGGCGTCCCACTCCTCGTCGGGCGGGCAGGCCTGCTCTTCGACGAAGACGAGTTGGCGGATGGCTTTGGCATCGGCCCAACCGTCATCCGGCAGGTGAAACGAGCGAATGTGAACCGTCACAGCGCACCCAGGAAACGCTGCGCCTCGCCGATCCAGTTGAGCGGGAACGTAGCAGGGTTGTGGACTCCACCTTCCCAGTAGAAGAACTCGGCGTCGCTTCGGCCCCGGAGCGCGCGTTCGAGCAGTTCGGTCTGTCCAACCAAGACCGTCTGATCGTCTGTTCCGTGCTGTGCCTGAACAGCGGGCAGGCGGTCGGCGAACTGAGCGGGGGAGCGGCGCAGCAGTTCGAGGCGCATTTGGGCGACAGTGATTTCGCCGTTCTTGAGCGGCTGAATGAAGCGGGCGTTGAGCACGTCGAAGCCGGGCAGATCGCGCGCTCCGCCTTCGAGCGCGTCGGCGGCGATGTCCTGAACGTAAGGGCCGAAAAAGTCGGTCGGACCGAAAAAGTCGAGCACGCGGCTGATGCGCTCGTCGCGAGCCGCCATAATCAGCGATACGCCCCCGCC
>CAXBBB010000186.1:0-5488 GCA_963973615.1 uncultured Rhodothermales bacterium
TGCCGCCGCCCCAGTTGTAGCGGTTGCGCAGGTTGGTGTAGACCGCCTGTCCGCCGATGTCTTTGAACGTGCCGTTGGCCTGGGCCACGAGGACCAAGTTGTGGTTGCCCAGCACGTCTGAGAAGCCGGCCGCGACGCCACCCTGAATCGCTGCTCGGCCGAACGGTCCGGAGCCGACGCCAGCGCCGACCGTCGGCGGGGCGATCCAGTCGAGTTTGAGGCGGGCGCTGTACGGTCGCGAGTCGAAGGACAAATCGTCCGGCAAGTCGCTCGATGCATCGCGCATGTAGGCGGCGACAAGTCCCGTGTTGACGGCGCCGACCGGCGGAAGTACGAGCGCAACAGGTGTTTGCACCAGACCATCTTGAACAATCGGCTCGCCGACTGTTTCGTCGGCTTCCAGGCCGTAGACGTTGTACTCGTTGTCGGAGAACACCGAGAACAGCATGCGTCCGGTTTCGCGTGAGACGGTCAGCGCGGGCGACATCGCCGTGATGCCGCTGACGCCTGTCTTGACGTTAGTGATGCGAAACAGGTCGCCGCTCGCCAACTCTTGGCGGTAGATGTCTTTGAAGCCGTCCTGGTCGCTGATAAAAAAGATCGAACGCCCGTCGGGGCTGTACTGCACGTTGTGGTGCATCGCGCCTGCGAACGGCACCCGGACGCTGATCGAATCGCCATCGAGGTGGTAGAAGGCGATGCGCTCCTCGGCATAGTCGAGTGTTTCGAAGTTGGTGCCGTCCGGACCGCGATCGGTTACAAACGCAATCGTTCCTCCATCGGGACTCCACGTCGGCTGCATGTCCGCGTAGCGGTCGGACGTGAGCTGCTGCACCTCGTTTGTCTCGACGTCGAGCAGGTAGAGATCCGACACGCCACCGTCTAGTCCCGAAAAGGCAATCGTGCGTCCGTCTGGTCCCCACGCCGGATTCGACATCGCGCCGACGCCGCCGACGGTAAAGCGTCGCTCGATCTTGCGCTGCTCGGCGTTGTAAATCGATATCTCGTTGTCGCCCTCGACAAACGTGATGAAGGCGAACTTCTTACCGTCTGGACTCCACGTGCCGGATGAAGCGATAAAGCGGATCGCGTCGAAGTGGGGGTCACCTGCCGTCTCGCGCAGTTTTTGAACGGTCTGTCCCGTTGCGGCGTCGGCGATGAACAGGTTGATGTTGAAGAGGTCGCGCTCGCTCAGATAGGCAACGTAGCGTCCGTCGGGCGAGAGGGCGGGGGCGATGTTGATGTCGCCGCCGTCGATGCTTTTAGCGAGTACCAAGCGTCCGGCGCTGTCGGGCGGTGTCCGGCCTTCCATCTCGGGGAGATAGGTCTCGCGGATCGCCTGATGCCAGTTCGACGATAGGCTATCCGATGTGATGCCCAGCGTGTACACGAACGCCGAGTCGACGCCCGTGCGTCCGGCCATGCGGTAGAGGTTGGCAACGGCAGCGTCGCCGTAGGTCCCGCCGATAAAGGCCATTACCGCCTGGCCGTAGCGGTAGGGGAAGTAGCGGCCCGTCGACAGATCCTTGATCGACGGAATGTCTTCGCGCATAACGGCGTCGCGCAGCCACATCGCCGTGTGGGCATCTCGGCGCCCGACGCTGAGGTATTCGGCCGTGCCCTCGATCATCCACAGCGGCATCAGACCCAGATTGAAGCCCAATGTGTCCAGCTTGCTCAGCGCGATGTCGTACTGAAACGAGTGGACGAGTTCGTGGCCCAGCACGTGATCGGTATCGGCGTAGTTGCCCGTCAGCGGCATGACGACGCGCTGCTTCAAGCCCTCGGTGACGCCCCCAGTGCCCTCGCCCAGTTGCCCTTGGATGACGTTCGTCTGCTGGAAGTCGGCGTCGTTGGCGTAGAAGATGATCGGCTTGCGACCCTCGAACGCGTTGAGGTACGTCCGGCTGTGCCGCTGATACCAGCGCTCGGCCATACGCGCGGCGTCCTGCACGGCTTGCTCGGCCTCAGGGTAGTAGTAGAACGTGAAGTGTGGCGTGTCGAAGCTGCGGAAATCGAAATTCTCATACTGCACCTTGTTGCGGCCGAAGCCCTGTGCGCTCGCCGGAAGCGCCAGGGCGAGAATGAGTAGCAGGGCGAGAGCAGGCGCAACGAGTCGGACGGCGCGAGAAGCGAAGGGTGTCATGGGCAGGCGATCAGGTGGAGTCCGCCGAGTGCGAGGCGGAAGTAGGGCCGTCAGGAAACGTAAGGAGTAGGGCCGAGCGTTTCTCGTTCATGGCAGGAAGTGCGCGAATCGTCGCAAACGAGGGGCGAACGGATGAGTCGGTAACCGGGGTGTTTAGCGTAGGCTCCTAAAAACGAAGTGGTTGGCGTGGGAGCATGCCTGAAGGATCACGCGTTTGCAACATTACCATATCTACCCGCTCCGGAGGTATAGAAACCCATCTTGGTGGCGTTTCTAGTTACTCTCGCCGCGCCACCGTTTCGTATCCGCATCGCTCCACATGGAAGACTACCGCCTCCGCGTCCGCATCTTTACCTCCGTCATTCTCGTCGTCCTGGCGATTTTGGGCGGGCGGCTGATGTTCATGCAGCTTCTCGACACCGAGGGCTATACCGACGAGAGCCGCAACAACGCGATCCGTGAGCGGCTGGTACGTCCGTCTCGTGGGGCGATTTTCGACCGGCGCAACCGGCTCATGGTGGACAACCGGCCCGTCTACTCGATCCAACTCACGCCGCGCTATTTCCCGCGTGCCGAGGGAGGAGGTCGCTACGACTTCGATCCGGGCAAGGTGCAACTACTCGCGCGCCTGCTCGCCGTCTCAGACAGTACGGTATGGGCCAAGCTCGACGCCGCCGTCCGTCGCAACCCCGATGCGCCGACGGACTCGTTCGAAGAAGTCCCGTTCGAGTCCTTTGGACGCGTGCAAGAGCACCTCTACCAACTCCCCGGCGTCACATACGACATCAAGCAGACACGTCGGTATCATACTGACGCTAAAGCCTCGCACGCACTGGGGTATATCCGCGAGATCGATAAGGACAAGCTCGCGATCCGGTACGACGATGGGTACCGACGCGGCGATATGCTCGGCATCACGGGAGTCGAAAACAAGTACGAGATGTACCTGAGGGGCAAGCTGGGGCGGAGTTGGGAACTGGTCAACGCGCGTGGCCTCAACATTGGCAAATACGAAGACGGACGCGACGATTCGGCCCCGCTTTCGGGGTTCGATTTGCACTTGAGCATAGATAGTAGGGTACAGGCACTGGCTGAAAGCCTGTTTGTCAACAAACGCGGCGGGGCAGTCGCACTTGATCCCAATACGGGCGAGATCCTGGCGCTCGTGAGCGCTCCGGACTACGATCTCAGCATGTTTACCGGTCGTCTTACGCAAGCGACAGTCGATTACGTCTATCGCAACCCGGTGAAACCGCTCTACAACCGCGCCACGCAATCTCAGCAGGTCCCTGGCTCGACGTGGAAACCCTTTATGGCGTTGATGGCACTCAACGAGGGTGTGATCACCAAGGATGAGACGGTAACGTGTTCGGGTGGTCATCCGCTAGGTGGAGGGCGCTTCTTCCGCTGTATGCACGTCCACGGGCGCATCGCGAGTGAGGAGGCGATCCAGCGCAGTTGCAATACCTATTTCTTCGAGATGATGAACCGTATCGCTGGGAGCAGTCCGCGCAACGAAGAGAGGGTAGCCGAGGGCGTCGACACGTTTGCTCGGTATGCCCACTACTTCGGAATGGGTACGCGTATCACGAGTGATGTGCAAGACCAAAGCCCTGGCCTTATCCCCGACAGTACCTACTTCGCCGATAAGTTCGGCGACTACTGGAACCTGTCGTGGATGAACCTGGGCATCGGTCAGGGTGATCTGGGTAATACGCCACTCGAACTGGCGCTTTACACGTCGGCAGTCGCCAATGGCGGCCTGCGGTACTCGCCCCACCTGATCAAGGAGATGCGCCATCCTGAGACCGGCGAGACAGTTCGTCCGTCGCTTCCGGCTCCGTTCGAGATTCCGATTGCAGCTGAGCACTTCGAGACCGTCCGAAACGGAATGCGGCTCGTTATGGAAGCCGGAACGGGACGTGGCGTACAGATTCCGGGGGTCACGTCGGGTGGCAAGACAGGGACCGCGCAAGACGGTAGAGGGCGCAAGGACAACTCGGTCTTCATTATGTTTGCGCCCTACGACAACCCCCAGATTGCCGTCGCCGTCCAGGTCGAAAACGCTGGCTACGGTTCGACAGCCGCTGCGCCTATCGCCTCGCTGATGGCCGAGCAGTATCTCAATGGTGGGATTGCGCCTGAGCGTCGCGCCCTGGCCGAACGTGTTCGCGCCGTCCGTAGCCAAGAGATCATCGACTGATCTTTCGCACGACGCTCCTTTCTTTTCATCGCGGGCTATACGCTCACTACAGATTTTTCTATGCGCTCCTGGCTAAGCAAGCTCGATTACGGCGTCCTACTAGGCTGGGCAGGATTGATGGTCGTCGGCCTGATCGCCATCTACTCGACGACGCACGGACCCGCCGCCGAGTACCTGCCGACGACGGCAAAGCAGAACTTTGAGCGGCAGCTGATGTGGGGCGGGATCAGCCTGTTCGTCATCTTTCTGTGCCTGGTGTTGCCGACGCGGTTTTATCAAAACATCGCGTTTCCGTCCTACATCGGTTCGTTGGGGCTGCTCGCGGCGACCATCGTGTTTGGTACCGAAGTCAACGGCGCAACGAGTTGGCTCGACCTGGGTGGAGGCATTCGCATTCAGACGGGCGAGTTCGCCAAAGTCGGGACGGTTCTCGCCGTCGCCGCGCTGCTAGCGCTGAGGCGGCCGAATAGCGGAGTGATCCGCTATGGTGGTGGGGCAACGCTATTGCTCTTGCTGCCGGCCGTCCTACTGCTCCTCCAAAACGATACCGGAACGGCGCTCGTCTTTGTTGGCCTGATCCCCATCATGTTGTTCTGGAGCGGATTGCCGCTCTACATCCTAGCCCTGATGCTTTCCCCTGCGATTGCGGGCTACTTTGCGGTCGTCGATATGCCGATCGCGATCGGATTCAGCATCGTGTTCATTCTCGGCGTCTTTCTCGCGACGCGCCGCAAGTGGGCAGTCGCCGCCGCTGCCGTGTTTACACTCGGTACCATTGCTGTTGCAGGTGTAGCGATCTCCCAGTTACAGCCACACCAGGTGGCTCGCATCGTGTCCTTCACCAATCCCGAAGCGGAGGAGTTTAGAACCGGCGTCGGCTATCACCTGGTGCAGTCCAAAGCGGCGATTGGATCGGGCGGGATCCTGGGTAAAGGCTTTATGGAAGGCACCCAGACACAAGGCGCCTACATCCCCGAGCAGTCGACTGACTTCGTGTTTTCGATTATCGGCGAGGAGTTCGGCTTTGTCGGAGGCATGGTGGTGATCTTCCTCTACGGGTTCCTGCTGATACGACTCGTCCAACTGGGAACGCGCGTTAAACACCCCATAGCGTCCATGATGGCGGCGGGGGCAGCGGG
>CAXBBB010000187.1:0-5481 GCA_963973615.1 uncultured Rhodothermales bacterium
GTATGCGCCACGCTCGGCGATGATCGGTTCGAGCCGTTCCAGCGCCTCATCGACGACGCGCTCCATCGCGATGGGTAACGGCACGACAGGCTGCCGGCGTGCCCCGGCCAGCAGCAGCATCTCGTCGACGATCGACATCAGCTTGGCGCTGACGGCATCGATGGCGTTCAGACTTTCGAGTCGCATCGACTCGGGCATGTCGCCGTCCTCGCGGAGCAGGTGGACGTAGTTGCGTAGCGTGTTGGCCGGGCTTTTCAAATCGTGCGCGACGGTATGAGCGAACTGGTCGAGGCTGTCGTTGCGCGAGAGCAACTCGGCGTTGGCCTGCCGAAGCGCTTCCTCGGCCTGTTCGCGCGCGTCACGCTGCTGCTCGCGCTCGGTTACGTCGAGGAGCAGGATCACGCGTCCGGCGGCTACCCCTTGACGATTCGGATTGTGCAGGGGCGCCGACCGATACTCGAAGCAGCGGACTCCATCGTCGGTGTTCAACTCTACGGTCGGCGGCATGGCCGAGGCGCCGGGTAGCGCTTCATCGTCGGCAATGCGCGCGGCGATCAGTTCGTCCGGCAGGCGCAGCCCGTCGCGAGACGTGCGGTCGATTAGAGGGCGTGCCAGGTCGGTCTCGTCGAGGTGGAGGATGCGACGCATCGCCGGATTGAAGTCGGTCACTCTACCTCGCTCGTCGAGTACTAGCACGGCCTCTTGTAGCGCGTCGACCAGTGCAGACCGGCGGATCGGGCGCACGTCGGACAGGCGATACCGAAACAGCACGATCGACATGGCCGCAATCGTGATGCCCAGACTGATCGGCGTCAGGTCTTTGATCATCGGCACCAGCCGCAACACGTAGACGAAGTTGACGCCGAGCGGAAGTAGCGCGCTCAGGGCGATCCATCGCGAGATCCGTTTTTGCGACTGCATCGCGTGCATGTGCTCACTCACAATCAGAACGCTGCCTGCCGCCGTCGCCCACCAACTCGCCGCGCCGTTTATCCAGAACCACGGCCCATACGTCGGTCGGACGGCATATGCGGGGCGTCCGCCCGTCCACTCAGCGATCTTGCGTACGTCGTCCGTCAGGTAGAGTAGGTCGTGCAGCCCGCTTGTGAACGCGATGCCTGTCGTGATGATAGCCAGCCCATACAGTCCGCGAAACCACCACGACGAGGTGTGCCCGCTACGCCCGGTGTAGGTCAATGCGAAGGCCAGCCACGCAACGGGCGTAAACGCGATAAACGGGTAGCTCGCCAAGGCCAGGGTCTGCACCATACCTACATCCAGAACGAACACCCCCAGCATGTCGGCTCCAATCCAGCCCATACATGCGAGTGAGAGCAGCGCAAGCTCGCGCGCTCCAGTGACTTCTCGGCGCACCAACGCCAGCCACATCACGATGCCGAGCATCAAGATGCCCCCCTGTGCCAAGAGCGCGTAGACGATCAGGTTCATCGCAGGCGATGAGGGGAGGCGTGATAGGAGAGGAGCGGCGGAGTCGTAATGACCGCGTTATCGGTCACGGAATCTGTATATAAAGGTACGCTCCAACTCTGCCCCCTCTGCGTCACGCAATGGCGACGCCCTCGCCGATCATCGTCGTCTTGCCCAGCGCGACGCCTTTGAGCGTAGCCGATGACGCGCTCTCGATCCTCACAGACACGTAGTCGCCGGGGGCGTAGTGGTCGCGGTCGAATACGACGACGCGATTGGCGTCGGTTCGGCCCATCAGTTGTGCGTCGGACCGCTTGCTCGCGCCTTCGGCCAAGACCGTCTGAACCGTGCCGATGTCGCGCTTGTTGGATTCCAGGCTGTGCTGGTTTTGCAGGCGGATGATCTGGCTCAACCGCTCCTTTTTGACGGCTTCGGGAACGTCGTCCTCGAACTTGCGCGCCGCGTACGTGCCGGGCCGCTCGCTGTAGGCGAACATGAACGCGTGGTCGTAGCGAACCTGCTCCATCAGCGACAGCGTCTGGGCATGCTCCTCGTCGGTCTCGCCGCAGAATCCTGCGATCAAGTCGGTCGAAAATGCGATGTCGGGAACGATGGCACGCGCCTGCTCAATCAGCCGCATGTACTGCTCGCGGCTGTACGTACGCCGCATGCGCTTGAGCATCTCGGTCGACCCGTGCTGGACCGGCAGGTGGATGAAATTGCACACACCCGGGCGCTCGGCGTGGACGTGTAGCAGATCAGTGGAGCAGTCTTTGGGGTGGCTCGTCGAATAGCGGATGCGCAGGTCGTCGGAGAGCAGGCTGATGCGGTAGAGCAATTCGGCAAAGTCGACCTGCCCGCCGCCTTCGTCGCTCCGATAGCTGTTGACGTTCTGACCCAAGACCGTCACTTCCTTGTAGCCGCCATCGACGAGCGCCTTGATCTCGTCCAGAATCGATACGCTCGGACGGCTCCGCTCACGCCCGCGCGTAAACGGGACGACGCAGAACGCGCACATGTTGTCGCACCCGCGCATGATCGACACGAACGCGCTGACACCGTTTGAGTCGTAGCGGATCGGCGCCAAGTCGGCGTAGGTCTCCTCCTTGCTCAGCTGCACGTTGACGGCGGCTTGCCCGGTCTCGTCGCGCGAGTCGAGCAAGCGTGGCAGGTCGCGGTAGGCATCGGGCCCGACGACCAAGTCGACCAGTTTCTCCTCGTCGAGCAGTTTGGCGCGCAGCCGTTCGGCCATGCAGCCTAACACGCCCAGTTGGAGATCGCGCCCGCGCTTGACCTTGTCGGCACGGAAATCGGCGAGTCGGCGGCGCACTTTCTGCTCCGCGCCCTCACGGATGGCGCACGTGTTGAGCAGCACCACGTCAGCGCTATCGGCGTCGCGTGTTAGACCCCACCCGTTCTCGGTCAGAACGGAAGCGACGACCTCACTATCCGCAACGTTCATCTGACAGCCGTACGTCTCGATGTAGACGCTGCGCGTGCCAGTCGTCTCGGTCGCACTCAGCTTGGGCGCGTCGATATCGTCTAAGAGGTCGAGGTCGAGAATAGGCTGCATGAGCGGCGCGGAGTAGAGGTCAAGCCGAGCGTAACGCATTGGAAACGTGGGAGGTTCGGCGGTTACTACTCCCTGCCCCCGAATGTCGCATGATGTGGCAAATGCAAAATTAGGACGTAAGTTTGCAAAGTCGACGATCAAATCCAACTCTTTTGCTTTCTGATTCATCTCCTCGTCCGACCGGCTTCTATCTGCCCAGTATTGCCGGAGGCGAAACCGTTCGCGCTTTCGTACCGCATCCGCTTCCCCCGAAGCTGGACCTCGGTCCCAAAGATTACCACCTGATGGAACAGGCAAACCGGGCGCTCGGACGGCTGGATGGCGTGTCATCGCTCCTTCCTGACCGCGACTTGTTTCTCTACTTCTACGTCCGTAAGGAAGCGGTGCTGTCTTCCCAGATTGAGGGCACACAGTCGTCGCTATCGGACCTGCTGGCGTTCGAGGCCGACGAGAGTACGGACGTTCCACTTGACGACGTGCAAGAGGTGTCAAACTACGTGGCGGCGCTGAATCATGGTCTCGCCCGCCTGCGCGACGGGATGCCGCTCTCGTTACGCCTCATTCGGGAGATCCATAACCAACTGCTGCACGAAGGTCGGGGTGCTGAGAAGATGCCGGGTGAGTTTCGCAGGTCGCAGGTGTGGATCGGGGGATCGCGCCCAGGAACCGCCCATTTCGTACCGCCTCCCGCAGACTACGTGATGGAGACGATGGGCGCGCTCGAACTCTTTCTCCACGCACCGGATACGCCGGTTCTCATCCGAGCCGCACTCGCCCATGTGCAGTTCGAGACCATTCACCCCTTTCTCGATGGCAACGGTCGTGTCGGACGGTTGCTCATCACGTTTCTCCTCTGCGCGCACGAAGTGTTGGAAGAACCGCTGCTCTATCTATCGCTGTTCTTCAAGACCAATCGCGATGAGTACTACGAGCGACTGGACCGCGTCCGCACACACGACGAGTGGGAAGAATGGCTCCGTTTCTTTCTGCGCGGCGTGTTCAAAACGTCGCAGCAAGCTGCAGGCACGGCGCGAGACGTGCTCGCTCTATTCGACGCAGATCGCGCGCTGATTAAGGCCGAAGCAGGGCGTGCCGCCGGATCCGTCCTCCAACTACACGAAGCTATGCAGCGACGCCCTCGGCTCACGGTGCGCACGGCAGGCACGCGCACGGGCTTGTCCGATCCGACCGTTCGCAAATCCTTCGACTTTCTCGAAGAACGAGGCGTCGTACGTGAAGAAACGGAAGGCTCCTATGGGCGTCGGTACCGCTATACGCAGTACCTTGACCTTCTCGAACAGGGCACCGAACCTCTCTGACTCCTCGCGCGACGATCCGTATCTTTACCGTCCATCGCACCTGTAGCTCAACCGGATAGAGCATCTGCCTTCTAAGCAGACGGTTGCAGGTTCAAGTCCTGCCGGGTGCACCCTTTTATCAGGCTCATTCGTCTTCCAGCCTGTCGTCCCGGACGCGATCCGGGACCCAGAAGATGGATCGAAGCGCTGCCCATCATGCCCGCCGGATTTGTCTACATCCTCGCAAGCCAGCGCAACGGTACACTCTACATCGGCGTCACGCGCGATTTGCTCCGTCGAGTCGAACTGCACCGTACTGGGCATGGAAGTAAGTTTGCTCACAAGCACGGTGTTCAACGGTTGGTCTACTTTGAGCGACACGCCGATGTGCGAGACGCTATCGCTCGCGAGAAACTGCTGAAGGGATGGCGTCGCGCTTGGAAGATTGCCCTGATTGAGAAGGACAACTCGGGATGGAATGACTTGGTAGGCCACATTGAGCCGGGGAGCTTGTGAGCAAGCGCGGCTTTTCGGTCGACAGGTATCAACCAGACTGGCAAGTTGAGCCCTCGGCGAGCCCTGGGTCCCGGATCGCGTCCGGGACGACAAGAAGCTACCGCACGTGCTCGACCATCGTGCAGCGGTTGCGGACGTAGGGGAGTCCGGCCTGGTCGGCTAGCTTTTCAGCCTCCTGACTGTGCACGCCGATCTGGGTCCACACAACGGGACGGTCGCCAGTCGCTTCCATCCGGGCGACGATGTCCTCGACGACACCTTCGACGAAGCGCGGTTGGCGGAAAATGTCGACCATGTCGATCTGCACGTCAGCGGGGATGTGGCTGACCTTGGCGTAGCACGTCCGGCCCATCGCTTCCTGGTACTTCGGATTGACGGGAATCACGTCGAACCCTGCGTCGGCGAGGTAACGGGCGATGCGGTGGCTCGTGCGCGATGGATCCGCTGAGTAGCCGACGAGGGCGATGGTTTTGCTGCGGCTGAGGAGTTCGGCGGGCGTAGCGGTGTTTGACATTTCAGAGGTGAAGCGTTGGGCAGATGGTGGATAAGGAGCAACCCACGCGCGCCGAGCCGGGTTCGTCTCTCGTACCTTTGGCGTCCCGACTTTTCGACTACATCCGCACCATGGCTGGCTACCCGTTCTCCGACATCGAACCCAAGTGGCAG
>CAXBBB010000188.1:0-5466 GCA_963973615.1 uncultured Rhodothermales bacterium
AACATTCGGTAGCGGTAGAACGTCGTGTGGTCGAGCGCTCCGGCGGCGAGATAGGCGTAAGCCGTCGCGTGGAGTTCCAGGCCCATCGGCGCAGATCCCGTCGTGCCGTGCGGACCGGCAACGTCGTTCATAATCCACCACGCCATCTGATCGCCGATCAGGTCGGGGCGCTCGCCTGCCGCCAGGTCGATGACTCGGTCTTTGCGGTCGGCCAGCGGCTGATCCATCACGTCGACGCGCGCCATCTCTCCGTCTTCATCCGTCGTGCCGTCGCCGTCGTTGTCGATGCCGTCGGATGCGGCGGGCGTGAGCGTCGGAGCGCCTAGACCCGTCGGCCAGTCGCGCAGGTCCTGAAGGGTTCTGCCCTGCTCGTAGTCGGCCAGGTCGCGCCGTGAGACCAGATAGATGCGGTCGTAGCGTGGGTTCGAGCAGTCGGCGTCATCCGGCGCACCCGATTCCGTCAGCGGGCCGGGGTAAAACTCCCAGGGACCGTAGCCAGTCGCTGCCTGACGAATCTCACCGTCGATCTTGCCGCCCATCCAAATGCCGGACGCGAAGATGGCATTGGGCGCAATCGCGGTAATCCGAGAAGTCAGTTGAATCTCGGTACCGAAGGGCGATTTGGGTACATTGTAGACGTTACCGGCGCCCCTCCAGAATAAGCCGCCGTTGTTGTAGAGCCGTGCCCGGACGTTGTTGATGTCGAGGTCGGCGGTTGCTGTGCCCGTCGTCGTGCAGGTGCCCGCAGTCTGAGCCGAGGCAGCGGGGGCAATGAGCAGGAATACGAGGACGAAAGAGTAGACGTGGCGCATGGGCGAGCGGGTGAGTGCGTATGCAGTATATCCGCAAGCGCATCAGGAACGCAGGCCACAGAAGCGTCCGAGTCCGTCAACCGTCGGATACCGCACGCCGACCGGTACGAGAGCCGCTCAACCGTCTACCGCAATGGCCCGAACGAAACCGGGCGCGCGAGATCTCTCCCACGCGCCCGGCGTCCGGTTCTGTACTGCTCGGTCTTACCGCACGACGACGACCTGCCGCGTCTGCGTCTCGCTTCCGGCACGCAACCGCACGAGGTAGACGCCCGCGCTCAGTCCATCGGGCCACGCCGCCTCGCTCCAGCCCTGCGCCTGAGCACCCTCGGCTAGAACGGCGATGCGTCGTCCCATCAGGTCGTAGGCTTCCATGCGCACCTCGCCGGACGTGGGCAAGAAGAAGCGCAACCGGCTCGGGCCGTTGATCGGGTGCGGAGCGGGCGAGAGCAGCGTCAGCGACTGAGGCGTCTCGGCGGCTTCGTTGGACGTAATCGTCTGGCTGACCGTGAACGAGCGTGCGGCGCTGCGGACCGAGTCGCCCTGCTGACTCACCAGCACGACGCGCCAGAAGTACGATCCCGCGTCGATGGCGTCGATGGTGGCCGACGACTCTGCTCCGCCTCCGCCGTAGACGGCCGTGAAGGGCACCGGCGAGCGGAAGTCGATGTCGGTGGCGACCTCGACTGTTGCCGTTATACCTTCGGGCTGCGCCCAGTAGAGGCGCGGCGCGGTGTCGAACGACGTGGCGTCGGCCGGGCTGAGCGGGACCGGCGCGTCGATGGCGCTCTCGCCACTGACCACGATGCGGAAGACGGTGCCTTCCTCGGGCAACTCCTGCGCGTAGGGCGGCTGGTTTCCGGCGTTCCAACTGACGAGCACGATGCGCGCGAGCGTCTCCTCGCCCACCTTCGTCAAGTCGAGCGTGCCGCCGTTCGCGTAAGCGTCGTAGCCTGCCGTTCCGGATGTGGTGTCGACCGGGTCGAAGAAGTAGATCCAGTCGGTGAACGGGTCGTTCTCGGCCGACGAGACCGGCGAGTCTCGCGTGGACAGGTTGAACGTGCCGTTGTTGTCCACGTCGTTCAGAACCGGGATAAGCTTGACATCGTCGGACGGATCGTCCGGCGTTTCCGTGGGCGTGCTCCAGATCTCGAACGGCACCTGGACAGCAGCATTGTCCTGAAAACGCCGATAGGCTGTCGAGCCGTCCGCGGTGAAGCGGATCTCGAAGGTGCGCCCGGCGAGGTCTGCCTCGGTGCGTCCGCGTGAGATGATAGCGCGATCCAAGAAGCTGTCGTAGCCACCGAAGGCGCCTCCGGCGTAGACGAGCCAGCGCGCCGGGCCGACCTGCTGCGCGTCCGAGGGGTCGTCACCCACGCCGTCGGCAGTAATGTCGGGCGTCGGAAAACCTGCATACGCTGCCGCTGCGGGATGAGCGGGAACGACGGGTCCGTTCGCGTTGGCCGACACCTCGAAGCTGACAATGCTCCCGCGGTCGTACGGCGCGAGCGTCACGTCCGACACGGAGAAGGCGATCGGATCCGACCACGGGCCGACTTCGGTGCCGATCGTGTAGCGCGCCCTCACGAAATAGGACCCGGGCGTGAGCGACACCCGCGCGTCGTTGAACACCGTAGTCGTCGACGTATCGGAGGCGGAGAACGTCTCCGAGCGGCTGATCTGAATCTCGACGCGGTCGTCCGTCGTCGGCATCGACGCGGTGAACGTCACGTTACCCGACGCGACGACGGCCTCGGCGACCGGCGTCACGAGCGTGGGCACTCCGGCTGGAAGGGACAGGCGCGGGCGACTCGCGAAGCCGGAGTCGAAGAAGCCGGCCACCTCCGCCATATCGGTGCGCAACACGTCGACAGAGTTGAGGTTACTGCTGCCTCGGCTCCACACGATACCGAACTGGATCGTCTGCTCGGTGCCGGGAGCGAACTCGAACGGGCCAGTGCTCTGGATGAAGCGGCGGTCGCCGGGCGCGCTGGCGGACCCGGCATTGTCGAAGTTCGTCTCGCTCCAGAACTCGCCAGCCGAGGGGTTGCCCGGCCACATGAACGATGTCGGCGCCTGATTAGCAAAGCAAGCAAGGCCCGCATTGGTTGGGCCGTAACCATCGCCGCAGTTGACCATCGGCTTGTCGTCCTGCCAGATGCCCTGGAGGTAGTTGTACCAGTCGGTGCTGTTGTTACGCGGGTTACCGTTTGGACCGTTCGCGTTGTCGTAGTACAGGAAGACTGTCGTGCCGAGGCGCGTCTGGTCCTGGTAGACCGTACCGTCCGGATCGGTGTGCGTCTGGCCGGGCGCGGGCACGAGCGGTCCCTGAAAGAAGTTGATCCCGATGGCGGGTGGGGCGAAGCCGTAGCCGTCGGCCCCCTCGTCTTCGTTGTCGGCGTTGTACGCGAACCCGTAGCCCAGCGTCGCGTCCGAACCGACGTAGTCGTCGCTCGCGTTGCCTACGTCAGGGTCGTTCCAGAAGCCGAGGTAGGCGTCCGTCAGCGGCGTCGTGCCACGGTAGAACATGCGGTAGCGATAGAACGTCGTGTTGTTGAGTGCGCCCG
The DNA here is from genome assembly GCA_963973615.1 of uncultured Rhodothermales bacterium. Lineage (GTDB taxonomy): Bacteria > Bacteroidota > Rhodothermia > Rhodothermales > BA12 > CAXBBB01. Next base: position 3,380 of record CAXBBB010000188.1, read on the forward strand.
GCGCACGAAACGCATACGCCGTCACCTGGACTTCCAGCCCGATGGGGGCCGAGCCGGTCGAGCCAGGCGAGCCGCCCACATCGTTCATCACCCACCATGCCATCTCGTCGGCCGAGTTATTTCCCGGAAAGAGAGGCAATTCCGGTCCAAGGTCGATCGTCTGGTCGACACTTGTCACCGTTACCTCCGACTCGCCCTCGTCGAATGCGCCATTTCTGTTGGCATCGACGTACGCTGGCGCCCCGAGACCGACGGGCCAGTCGCGCAGGTCAGGAGCGACCGCGCTGGTGGGCGCGCTGAGGAAGTCGCGCACTTGCTGCTTCGATACCGTCCAGATACGGTCGTACCGGCTGCACGTCGGGTCGACGAGGCCACCGGAGGCGTCGAGAGGGCCGGGATAGAACTCCCACGGACCGTAGGCACTCGCTGCCGTGCGCGGCTGGCCGTCGACCAGACCGCCGACCCAGATGCCCGCCGCAAACATGGCGTTGGGCGTGATCGGCTGCCCCTCGGCGGCAGCCGGTACGTTGTAGACGTTACCGGCACCCTTCCAGAACAAACCCCCGTTGTTGTAGAGCCGCGCGCGGACGTTGTTAGCCGCTAGATCGGCGACGGCAGACCCCGTAGCCGTACAGTTGCCCTGTTGAATCTGAGCAATAGAGGAAGTAGCGGTGAGAGTCGATAAGACGAGAAGAAGTGCAAGGCGCATGGTGGCTGGACTTTGGATGTCCCCCCATGATACTCCGCAACTACGCATCTCCGCACTCACGTAATTGCGTAGTTCTGCTCCCTTACTCGGCCCGTTTGGCTTCGTCCCATAACGCGTCCATCTCGACCAGACTCGCCTGCCCGAGCATCCGCCCCTGCGCCTGCACTCCGGCCTCAACGTGCGCAAAACGGCGGGCGAACTTGGCGTTGGTCTGCTGCAACGCCGTTTCAGGTTCGAGCCCGCGTTTGCGCGCGTAATTGACGACGGAAAACAGCACGTCACCCAACTCCTCCTGCGTCGGCTCGTCGCGAAACTCGCGCAGTTCCTCTTCGACCTTAGCCCACGCGTCGTCGGCGTCGGGAAAATCGAAACCAACACCTGCCGCTTTGTCCTGCATCCGGTAGGCGCGGAGTAATGCGGGCAGCGCACGCGGGACGCCGTCGAGGGTGCCTTTGGGCGTGCCGCCTTTGCCCTCTGCGGCTTTGATCGCCTCCCAGTTGCGCAGCACCTCACCCTCGCCGCTCACGACGGTGTCGCCGAACACGTGCGGGTGGCGGCGGATCAACTTGGCCGTCTCCTGCCGCGCCACCTGTTCGAGCGTAAAGCGTGGTGCTTCGCCCGATTTCGCTGCGTCCGACTCGGCGATTGTAGCGTGAAAGAAAACGTGCAGCAACAGATCGCCGAGTTCTTCCGAGAGACCGGGCCAGTCGCGCGCTTCGATAGCGTCGACGGCTTCGTAGGTCTCCTCGACGGTCAGGTGCTTGACGCTGTCGTGCGTCTGCTTGGCGTCCCACGGGCAATCGCGGCGCAGTTGGCGGACGAGCGTGACGAGTTCGGCGAGTGCGTCAACGGTTTGAGCGTCGGGTGTGAACGTGGCGTCGAGGATGGGATTCAACTTTTTCTCTGGGGATTATGACACGCAGATGACACCGGCGTGTACTTATATTTTCGTCGTCTGGTTACGCAAGCCGTCGGTCGTGGGTCTAGTTTCTCGCAACCGGCGCTTTGCCGGACAATGACTTAGCTCCTCTGGTACGCACAGACAAGTTAGGACGGCTCTCGCTTCGGCGAGGGTGGACTCATGTACAGCAGCCAAGGACTCATTTACATCACCCCGCCGATCTCCGCACCCGACGGACGACGGCACACAACGGAGCATGCTCATGGCACGCGGAGTCAACAAAGTAATCCTGGTCGGTAACCTCGGCTCGGATCCCGAAGTACGCTACACGCAGAGCGGAACGGCAGTCGCCAACTTCAACGTCGCGACGAACGAGTCGTACAAAAACCGCGAGGGCGAGCTGGTCGAAAAGACCGAGTGGCACCGCATCGTGGCGTGGTCGCGACTGGCCGAAATCTGCGCGGAATACCTCAAGAA
>CAXBBB010000189.1:0-5462 GCA_963973615.1 uncultured Rhodothermales bacterium
AGAACGCCCGTCAGCTCACGCGCTTCGATCTGACGCAGAATCGGCGCTCCCGCGCTGCCGGATGGCTCTCCGTCGTCGTTCGAGCGGGCAGTGGCTTCGACGATACTGGCCCAGCAGTGGTGCGTCGCATCCCACTCGGCTTTGCGCAACCCGGCTAGGTGTTCGGCGGCTTCGTCCTCCGTTGAGATCGGAATCACGCGCCCCAGAAACCGTGAGCCACGGTCTTTGAACTCGTGTTCAGCGGCTCGTCTGGGTTCGAGGTAGAAATCGTCGTCCATGCGGGAAGCTACGCTCAAACAGAGGCCTGACAGGTCGCAGGCGACTGGCCAGGTCAGCACTGAAATCACCTCCGCTAACCCTTCATCGAACACGGTGCGCGTGTCGGTCGTCCAACTGTGGAACCGCTTTTCCAACGCACCCCCTTCTATGACCGACGCCTATCTCTATTCCGCCGTCCGCACGCCTATTGGCAAATTCGGCGGATCGCTCGCCAACCACTTACCCTCCGACCTGGGCGCCGAAGCGATGAAAGCCGCGCTCGACCGAGCGGGAATCGCAGGCAGCGACCTCGACTTCTTCGTCATGGGCAACGTTTTGCGCGCTGGACACGGGCAACTCGTACCGCGTCAGGCCGCGTTCAAAGCGGGCATTCCCAAGAGCGTCGACGGACAGGCTGTCGATATGGTGTGCTCTTCGGGCATGATGGCTGTCATCAACGCCGCGTCGCTGATCAAGGCGGGCGATGCCGACGTCGTTCTGGCTGGAGGCATGGAGTCGATGTCGACCGCCGGATTCTACCTCAGCCACAAAGCACGCTGGGGCTACAAATTCTTGGGCGCCGGCCAGGAGCCGCTACTCGACATCATGCAGCGCGACGGCCTCTCGGACCCCGAAACGGGCGACGCGATGGGCGACCAGACCGAACGCTTGGCCGAGGAGCATGGCATCACGCGTGACGAACTCGACGCCATCGCCGCCGAGTCTAACCGGCGAGCCGCGCACGCACAGCAAATTGGACACTTCGCCGATGAGATCGCCCCGGTCGATTACCGAGTCAAGCGTGACACCAAGACGCTTGATCACGACGAAGGCGTGCGCCCCGAGACCACGATGGAGTCGCTGGGCGGTCTGCGTCCGGCGTTCAAAAAAGACGGCGTGCTGACGGCGGGCAACGCGTCGCAGATTTCGGACGGCGCGTCGGCGCTGGTTGTGGGCAGCAAGGAAGCAGGCCTGAGGCTGGGCATGACCCCGCTGGCGAAGATCACCGGCTACGGCTGGGCGGCGGGCGAGCCGTGGCGCTTTCCCGAAGCTCCGATTCCGGCTGTCAAGAGCGTGCTCGACAAGACGGGCACCACGCTCGGCGACTACGACCTGTTCGAGAACAACGAGGCGTTTGCCATCAACTCGATCCTGTTCGAGCGGATGCTGGGCGTCGGCCAAGACAAACTCAACATCCACGGCGGCGCCATCGCCTTGGGACACCCCATCGGTTGCTCCGGCGCCCGCATCCTGACGACGCTCGTCCACGCGCTGCGGACGCACGGCAAAGAGCGCGGCATGGCGTCGATCTGCCACGGGACCGGCGGCGGTACGGCGCTGGCGGTCGAACTGGTCTAGTGGTCTAGCGCGATAAACTTGGCAAGTCTCTCAGGCGCGCCGAGTTTGATTTCTTCTAGCGGATGAGCGGGCTACTTTTGGCCCGTCTCATCCGCTTTTCCTTTTCCTGTCAGACCAACCCAATGGACTTCGACTTTTCCTGGGTCTCGACGCCCGACGCGTGGGTGGCGCTGCTCACGCTTACGCTGCTCGAAATCGTGCTCGGTATCGACAACATCGTCTTCATCTCGATCTTGTCGGGCAAACTGCCGGAGCACCAGCAAGCCAAAGCGCGGACGCTTGGGCTGGGATTGGCGATGGGTGGTCGCATTGTGCTGCTTCTCGCTATCGGCTGGGTGATGGGGCTGACCGAGCCGCTGTTTACGATCCCTTTTCTCGACGTGTTGGGCGGGGCATCAGGCGACTTGGCAACGCATGGGACCGGCGCGAGTGTCGGCGATTTACCCTCTCAGATCACGGGGCGTGACATCATTCTGCTCATCGGCGGGGCGTTTCTGATCGGGAAGAGCACGCACGAGATCCACAACAAGCTCGACGGCGAGGAAGCGCATGGGCACGGCGGGAAAGTGGCGTCGTTCGGTTCAGTCATTTTTCAGATCCTGCTGCTCGACATAGTGTTCTCCCTCGACTCGGTCATTACGGCCGTCGGAATGGCCGATGAGATCATGGTCATGATCATCGCGGTCGTCATCGCGGTTGGTGTCATGATGCTCTCGGCGGGCAAGATCAGCACGTTCATCGAGAAGCACCCGACCATCAAAATGCTGGCGCTCTCGTTCCTGCTCTTGATCGGGTTCACGCTGATCGCCGAGGGGCTGGGGACGCACGTGCCCAAGGGCTTCATCTACTCGGCGATGGGCTTCTCGCTCTTCGTAGAAGCGCTCAACATCAAACTGCGCACCAAGACGAAGCCTCCCGTAAAGCTGCGCAACCCGCGGCTGGAGGAAAGCCTGGACGCCGTCACCGAGCCGCCCCGTGTCTGACCGCCCGCTCAACGCCGACTGGTTCGCTCGTTCGACGTTGGTCGTCGCCCGCGAGTTGGTCGGGTGTCGATTGGTGCGCGAGTCGCCGGACGGAATCCGAGTCGGCCGGATCGTCGAGACCGAAGGCTATACCCAGGATGATCCCGCCTTCCACGGCTGGAACGCTATCGACCACGCGACGGGCCTGCTCAAACCGACCGGACGCGGGCGCGATCTGTTCGTGGCTCCCGGCCTCGCCTACGTCTACAAAATCTATGGCACCTACTGGCTGCTCAACGTCGTGACCGAACCACCGGGCATCGGCGGCGGCGTCTTGATTCGCGCCATCGAGCCGGTCGACGGCCTCGACTTGATGTACCGCGACCGGCCCAACGCCACGCGCGACCGGGACCTGGGCAGCGGCCCCGGCAAGCTGACGCAGGCACTCGACATCGGCCCTGAGTTTCACGGATCGGATCTGACGCGACCGCCGCTCTACTTCCTGCCGCCCGACCGACCTGTCAGTGAGATCGAAATCACGACACGCATCGGCCTGACACGCGGTATTGAACTGGACTATCGCTACCTCGAAGCGGGCAACCCCCACGTCTCTCCAGGTGTCCCGTCCGACATCGCCGCCGTCCGCAGGCGCAAAAAGAAAGGCGTCCCCCGATAACTCGAAGGACGCCTTGCAGGTAAGGGCGATTCACGAATCGCCCCGAAGCCCGATCTAACTCCGGACCTTGCGGTAGATAAACAGTACGATCAGCGCACCGATCACAGCCGTAGCAAAGCTAGCGAAGTTGAAGCCATCCACGCCGCCAGTGTCGAAGAGCAGTTGGCCGAGGAAGCCGCCTACAAACGCACCGACGATGCCGATGAGGATGGTGACGATGAAGCCACCCGGGTCGTCGCCCGGCATGAGAAACTTAGCGATGACACCGGCGATGAGGCCGAATACAATCCAGGCAATCCAGCCCATGATAGTAAGAGGTTGAGTGAGAGAGGACGTATTACACCATCGTCAGAAAATTGAAGTTGCCGTGCGATTGTACGCGAGGCGTAACGCGTTCGAGCAAGTGGAGCGGCTGGGGAAGCCCGGCTGCGTACCTTTCCGACCCATCTAACTGCCCGCTATGGCCGCCCCTCAAACCGCCGCCGCCCTCCGTCAGGACTTCCTCAACTTCTTTGCCGGGAAGCGGCACGAAATCGTGCCCAGCGCTCCGCTCGTCCCGCGCGGCGATGCGACGCTGTTGTTTATCAACGCAGGCATGAATCCGTTTAAAGACGTGTTTTTGGGGACCGGCACGCGTCCGTATAACCGAGTCGCTGATACTCAGAAGTGTCTGCGCGTGAGCGGCAAGCACAACGATCTCGAAGAAGTGGGCTACGATACGTACCACCACACGTTCTTCGAGATGCTCGGCAACTGGTCGTTCGGCGATTACTTCAAAGCCGAGGCCATCGAGTGGGCGTGGGAACTGCTCGTCGACCGTTGGTGGCTGGATCCGTCGCGCCTCTACGTCAGTGTCCACGAGGGTGACCCGGATTTGGGTTTGCAACCGGACAAGGAGGCCGCCGAACTCTGGAAGTCGCGTACGACCGTCGATCCCGAGCACATTCTGTTCTGCGACTCCAAGGACAACTTTTGGATGATGGGCGACACCGGTCCTTGCGGTCCGTGCTCCGAAATCCACGTCGACTTGCGACCTGACGACGAACGCGCCCGCGTCGACGGCCGGACGCTCGTCAACGCCGACGATCCGCGCGTGATGGAGATCTGGAATCTGGTCTTCATTCAGTACAACGCCAAGCCCGACGGTACGCTCGAACCGCTCAAAGCGCGCCACATTGACACCGGAATGGGGTTCGAGCGCATCGCCGCGGTTCTGCAGGGCAAGACGAGCAACTATGACACCGATGTCTTCGCGGACCTGCTCGACGCCGCCGCCAAGCTGTCGCCGATGTCGGAGGTGAGCGCCTACGACGACGTACGAATCGACGACAAAACCGAAGTCGAGCGCGTGCGTGTCGCCCTGCGCGTCATCGCCGACCACGTGCGGACGTTGGGCTTCGCGATTGCAGATGGCGCGGCGCCGGGTAATACGGGCAGAGGCTACGTCATCCGCCGAATCTTGCGCCGGGCCGTCCGCTACGGCTACCAGACGCTCGATATCAAAGAGCCGTTTCTACACAAGCTGATTCCGACGCTCGTCAACGTGATGGGCGACGCGTTCCCCGAACTGGGTGAGCAGGCCGAATATGTGACGCGCGTAATCGAGGCCGAGGAGAAGAGTTTTCTCGAAACGCTGGGTACTGGTCTGTCGTCCTTCGATGCGCTGCTGCCGCACCTGGAAGCCTTCGCTGCCGTCGAGGAGATGCCAGGAAACGAGGCGCTTGCCCAGGCCCAAGACGCGCTCAAAGCCGACGCATCTGCGCGCGATCTGCTCACGAAGGCCTTTGCCGGCGAGACGTGGGGCGCAGTCCTGGCGCACTTCTCCCAAGCGGCATCGGACCGAGAGCTTCCGGGCGAAGTCGCCTTCTTGCTGCACGACACCTACGGCTTTCCGCTCGACCTGACTGCGCTAATGGCGCGCGAGCAGGGGTTTGGGGTCGGCATGGCGGCGTTCGAGGCTCGGATGGGGGAGCAGAAAGCGCGCGCTCGGGCTGCTGGCACGTTCAAAGTTGATCAGAGCCAAGTCGATGACTGGACAAGCGTCGGCGAACCAAAGGCGGACAGCAAGTTCGTGGGCTATGACGCGCTCAACAGCCGCACGCAGATCATGGCAACCCGTACCATCGCGCGCGCGGGCGAAGAGGATCGCTACGAACTCACGCTCGCGCTGACGCCCTTTTATGCCGAGAGCGGCGGGCAAATCGGTG
>CAXBBB010000190.1:0-5458 GCA_963973615.1 uncultured Rhodothermales bacterium
GCATCGATCCGCGCACCAGCACAGTGACGGCGAGGCTCAACCGAGGCGGCATCGTCGACGACGTGACGGTGCGCTTGCAGGGTGGTTCGATCCTCGACACGATGCGGCCGGCTCCCGGCGCCAACTAGAACCTATTCGAGCCTATGTCCTGCTCAAAATCAGTCGTTGCGAGGAGCGAAGCGACGCGGCAACCTCATTGCCCAGCGCTCTGAGCGGCGAGATTGCTTCGCTCTGCTCGCAATGACTTTTACCCTTTGGATAGGTCGCTGGCCTATTTCCCCGCTTCGCCCTCTCTTCCCGATTCCCATGCCTCGCTTTCTCTGTTTTCTCCTCTTCCTCGGCATCGCCGTTCTCCCGGCGTCCGCCCAGACGCAGCCGTCCGAGCGCGTGATGCGCACGTACGTGCCGCCCGAAGATCTGGTGTCGTTTCAGTCGGACGTGCCGATGAGCCGATTCCTCGCCACGCTCGAGTCGCTGTTCGAGCGTGAGACCGGCAAGATCGTCATCGACCCCGACGGCAGCGACGCGCCCATCGGCGTAGACATCGCGGGGATGCACTTTATGGACGCGTTCAACCTGGTGCTGCGCATCAACGGGCTGACATTCCGAGAGAACGAGCGCTATTTCGTTCTCGCCCAGGCCAATGCCGACGGCGCGGCCAGCGTCGCCGGGGCATCGATTGCGTCGGGCCGCACGCAGGAGGGTCCCGCCGGACTCATCCGCCCATCGACTCAGGGGGGAGGCGGTGCCGCACCTCTCGTCACGACGGCTACACGCGAGATCCAGATCAACGCGATTCTGTTCGAGATCAACGCAACCGAAGCGCGCGACAAAGGCGTGAACTGGGACGTGCTGCTCGCCGAGGAAATCGGTGCCGGAGAAGGCTTAAACCTCGACCTCGCAGGCGCGACGGGTGCCGCTCGTACCAGTGACGGCCGCGTCAATCTGGGCGGTGTCGTCAGTCTCCCCGCCGACGTATCGGTGTCGACGTTGACCAATCTGATCCGCTTTTATGAGCGCGAAGGCATGGGCCGGACGCTTGCGAGTCCGCAGGTGAGCGTGCAGAGCGGCGAACAGGGTCGCATCCAGATCGGTACCGACTTTCCCTATCAGACGCGCGATTTCGCCGGAAACACGGTCACCCAGTTCTTGCAAACCGGCATCATCGTAGACGTGACGCCGACGATGTTCACCGAGCGTGTCGTGATGGGAGGGGAGGAGCAAGACCTAGAGTTTATTCACCTCGATGTGGGCGTCGAGCGGTCGAGCGGACGCGTCGCCTCGGGTACCATTCCCATTGTAGACCGTACACGGAGCGACACCAAGATCGTTTTGCTCGATGGGGAGCAGACCATCATCGCCGGTTTGTCATCGACGCAGACCTCCTACGAGCGGCGTGGCATTCCCATTCTCAAGGACCTGCCCGGCTGGTTCTTCGGACTGCGCTACCTGTTTGGTTACGAGATCAGTCTGGAAGAAGAGCGCGAACTGGTCATCGTGCTTCAGGCCGATGTGCTCGATACGTTGCCCAACCGCGCACGGGCACCGAAGGTCGACGGCGCTCTCTACGACGAACGCCGCCGACAGGTGGAAGAAGCCTTACGTAGGGCCGGAGAGCCTGGACGGGTAGATCTGGAAGTCGAGAGGCGGGATCGTTGAGCGTGAGGTGGTAGGTCGCGTGGGCTCGACTTCTGTTTTTACATTGCTGCCCTACCCTTCTGCGCGTGTGCGCGCCAAGACCTCGTCTGTTCTCCCTCGCTCTCAACGTATGCAGAAACGAAAGCTGACAAGTCGTTCACTGACCGATACTCGCTTGTCTTCGGAGCCATCCTGACGCTAATCGGTGTCGCCGAGACGTTCGTGACGCCGGACCCCGGATCCTTCTTTGGCCCTGCCATGCTCGTGTTCGGACCGTCAATGCTCCTCTTGTGGTGGAGCGGTAGGACGGAAAACGGTACGCTGCGCATGATCGCCCATGTGGTCGCGGCGATTGGGGTGACGATTGCGCTGTTCGACGTGTTTCGCGACCTGGCCTCGTAGTGTTGCCCGCACCGTGCAGTCGACTGCTACTGCATAAGGACCGAGGGTGTCAGCGTTCTCGGCTCCCCCGAGCTATTTCACTTCCTGCGCTCCAACCTCCTTGGTGCTCTTTGCCCTTAGCTGCCGAGCGGCCTATTGTTCTATCGCGCGGCGATACCTCCGACCCAGTAAACTATTAGGAGGACAACATGCCTGACACGAAGCCCCAACCGAGCGATGAGTGTGAGGCCATCGGAAGGGAGCAATCGCGGATTGTGCTCGCGTGTGTCGTAGCGCTGGCCTTCTTGAGCGTGACCTTCTTCCTACTCCGGCCACCGCTGACAGCGGTCATCGTCGTCGCCATCGTTGTTCTGATTGGCTTCAAGAAAGCTGCTGTGAGACACCAAGAACTGAGTAGGAAGAAGACCGATCTACGGGACTCGAGGGGTTCATAGGCGCGTCCATAGCTATCAGTAGCACGTTGGCGTAGATCTCGGTACAGCAGGTCGACACAACGCGTAAGCATCTTTACGGCTAGGTGGGCTCGCTGCCTCACTCGGTAACCTCGTCGCGCCAGAACGGGTGACCTTTTGGTAGTCGGCCTCGCCGTCGTCCTGGTGCGACCCTTCAGTGCCTTGGGGGGTGCCTCATTGTGCTGAAGTCGTAGCCAGCCATCACCACACGCTCCCTCAGGTATCGAGGCGAGTATCGCTTGACCTCGACCAGTGCGGGACATCCAGAGCGACCGTATCCTATTCAAGTTGGTTTTCTCTGATAAGGGTTCAACCGTGTTTCCTGTGAAGTCAGGAATCCCTACAAGCGCTTCTCACATAGAAGGATGTCTCTGATCCATCCATCCAACGGGCATTTCTGTCGCGCGTCGAGAATGCTCCCAGTCTGGACGCTCCTGCTGCACGGGCACCAAAGGAACGTCTGTCATGTAGTTTGCTCGATTTTTTACGCCTTGGGTTCGGTTGCGTGGGTTTGGGTGTATATTTTTATCTCACCAACAACCCGATAAAAAAGATGAAGGGAACAGTAAAGTGGTTCAATGCCGACAAAGGCTTCGGTTTCATTGCACCTGAGGATGGAAGCAAAGATCTGTTTGTTCATCATTCAGAAATCCAGGCAGGCGGCCAGTATGCAACGCTAGACGACGGTCAGGCTGTCGAATTCGAAGTGGGCGAAGGTAAAAAAGGACCATGCGCTAATAATGTAGTCGCTATCTAAACTATCTGCATAATACCAGAAGGGGTGGCACGTGTTAGTACGTGTCACCCCTTCTGGTATTGTATGGCTATCTGTTTCGCTGGTGCTTACTTAAGGCAGTCTTATCTCAGCTTCTTGCTACTGCTCGCGGTGCTGTTTCGAATATATGCGTTTGTTCTGGATAAGCAGGTTGCCGGCTATCTGTTTTAGATAGTGGTGCTGAGTGCAGGATGGAGGAGACGCCGTGTTTGCCTCATCATGAGTCATCGGTCATCGCAAGCAGAGGGTCAACGACTCAGTCTGTCGGCCGCTCGATGCGCACGTCGTCGAGTATAACGTCCGACAGGTGGCGCAGTCGTCCGGCGCGCCATAGCTGGGGTAGACGTTCCAGGTCGTTAGGCGACAGTGTTGCGTCCGTTGGAGCGAAGTTGCGGTAGTTCTGTACGCGGACACCCTCTACCTCGCGCGCGCCGAATGCCTGCCGAAACCGAATGCCGCCGCCGTTAACGTGAAACGCGTAGGCTAGGTAGTCGATGGTGTGGCGCTCGTCGTGAATCCAATAGACGAAGCGGTCCTGCCAGTCGCGCCCACCGCCCTCGCGTCCGAACGTCACATCGAGCACCTGATACGATTCGTCGCCGATGCGTGTCTCGCCTAGGTGACGCGGTTGGACGGCGCCGTCGGTGAGCGGACGAGGGAGCAGGGCGAAGTAGAGAACAGAGTTGAGTGCCTCCTCGGCAGCCAATGCTGCGGCAGGTGGAAGCGAGTCGGTATGGGAGCCTCGTGTTCGGCGGAAACCGCGCGCGTCGAGTGTGTCCGCGAACGGTCCCAGCGCATCCTTCCCAGAGCGTGCGTAGCGTTGACCGTCGTCTCCGAACTGGGCGCTGTAGTCCGTTCCTCTGAACAAAAACGACAGCCGGGCCCCGTCCAGACTATCCGACCTGTGGGCACTCTGGGTTTGGGCGATTAAGGCGTTGGCGCGCTCCGCGTTAGTAGTCGCTGGGGTGTCGGGCGTGTCGCTACACCCGGCGGCGATGAGGAGGACAAGCGGAAGCAGGCGGAGCATCGGCGGGGAGAAAATATCCGGCAAGATCGGGCCTCCGCTCTGCGTGCACTATCCCGCGTCAAACATGGGATGGCTCAGAAGTAGAGCGGTACGCCGAAGCGCGGAAAGGGCTGGTTCAATCGAGCGCCGTGTGTGTCCATGGTTTGTGTGTCAGTCCCTGTTTCCACATCTGTACGATCGGTGTCTCTAAACTGGCGACTCTCCTGCTCCTGCGTCGACCGATCGCGGGAATAAAAATATCCCCCGCTCAAGTTGTATTCGGCTACCAAGCTGACAGAGGAGGTTACAAACCACTCGAGTCCAATGGAGCCTAGGAGTCCGGCCCCGATCTGGGTGGACGTGTTCTCGGTTTCTCGAAACTGCGTCCACTCGGTGCGATCTTGTCGGTCAGTGCGAGAGTCTATTTCATCCTCGCGCTGCTGGTAGGCGACGAATACATCAGGACCGATAGCGGTGTAAAATGTCAGCGTCCGCTCGGTTGGAAAGTAGCGCACGTATTGCGCCGACGTACTGATGAAAAAGTGAGACATGTCTTCGTCAGTATCGGATTCGTTTTGCTGAGAAAAAGGAGCTTGAGCAGGCTCCTCGCCTTCTGAAAAGAATCTCCTTTCGCCTGCGTTGTCTCCCGAGCGAAAGGAGAGTGCACCTCCAAATCCAATCGATGCGCGCCACGCTGTAATCGGCGTACGGCGCAACTTGGCGGTTAGTGAGCCTCCGTCAAAGCTGCGCAGCGTGAAGTCGTCGAGGGTAAATAGCAGCGCCCACTCTTTGTCTTCGTACGGGTTCTCAGCCGTCGTTTGTGCCGAAGCTAGCTGTGACGGTGAGTAGAACGAAGACGAGCAGTAGGCGAGACATGGCGTCGGCGGTTGATGAGCGAGAGTAGAGAACGGGATCTTGCGCTGCATCGTACCCAATCCAGAACCGCGTCTTCCGCCACCCTGGACTACTTGACAAACAAGGCGTTAGCCGGCGCAAAAAAGTCGGATTACTCCGCCCGTAATCGCATGGTCTGTGCGTCGAGGTCCAGTTCGAGCACGTCAGCTATCATTCGGCCAAAGGCGGCGTTTTCGTAATGCCCCGCGAACCGGTGGGCCGATGGTCCGAACGCAAACACATTGACATCAACACCGGTGTGTCCGCCCGTCGTCCAGCCGATGACAGCGC
>CAXBBB010000191.1:0-5452 GCA_963973615.1 uncultured Rhodothermales bacterium
CAACGACTCCTGGCTGGCGTACAGGTGCCGGTTCGTCCCGGTCGCCGATGCGGTTGCGTTCGATCCAGCCGCGCCGCTGCAGGTGCCGCTCGATCAGCCATCCGCCCAGCGCCCAGACCGCGCCGATCGTCCAACCCGCCAGTACGTCCGTCGGCCAGTGGACGCCCAGGTACACACGGCTGATACCGACGCCCAACGTCAGCACCAGCGCGAGGCCAATGACGAACACTTTGATGCGTCTCCGCGCCGCAGCTCGGGCTACCAGAGAGCCGATGGTGAGGTAAACGACCGCCGCCGTCGCCGCGTGGCCTGACGGGAAACTCGGCGAGAGCGCGTCCATGGCATGTGGGACCAGGTCGGGACGCGGACGGTGGATGCCGAACTTGAGTGCGAATACCACGCCGACACCGAGCACGATGATCGACGCCAGCAGCAGAGCAGCGCGCGGGCGCTGATCGAGCAGGAAATAGCTCGCGGAGACCACGCTCACTAGAGTCGTTACGAATACGCTGCCCATCGCTGTCAGGTCGCGCATGGCCTCTTCTATGGCCGATCCACCGATGGGGTCAGCCAAGTCCGATGCGCTGCGGAAAAACATCAGGATGGCCTCGTCTGCCGTGCGTGCGTCACCGTCGGAAACCCAGTCGGCGAGTTCGGCGAACGACCAGCCGCCCGCCATCAAAGCGGCGACAGCGAGGAGCAGAAATAGGTCTTTCCTGTCGCGTAAAGTGTAGAAAGCGTGTCGGAGGCGATCAAGTAAAATCATACTCTATGACACGCGCGACGGCACTTCTGGAATGCCGAAATCTGCTTTCCATCCGCCTCGTTACGCTCTCAGAGACTGACTATGAATGCAGGTGAGGGGCTGCGAGCGGTTCTAATCGCGCTCTTCGGCGTTGCACTTGTCGTCCGATGCGGTGCATCGCACTCCTCGCGCGCCTTGAAGAGCACGCTCAGCCCTCGCTCTCGCCTACCTCATCCATTCATAGTCAGTCTCTGGTCGGGAGGAGCATGATCCGCGCGCGCCGCTAAGACACGATCTGGGGCGCACGGCTATCAGACTGCCTCACTAGATGGGTTCGGTACGACGTCGGCTATCAACTGTGGTGCTCGTGCTTTGTACAGGTAGAGCGACCTTGGCTGGAAGCGAGATCGTGACTGTACTGCCCTCGCCCATGGTGCTGGCTACGTCTATGCGCCCGCTGATGCGAGCGACCAGGCGGTGGGCGATCGTTAGACCCAGGCCGTTGCCTTCGTGAGAGCGGTCCAACCCGTCGGATTGCTGGGCGAATTCGTCGAACACGTGCGGAAGGAAGTCTGGTGCGATGCCCACGCCTGTATCGCGCACGGAGATCGTAACGCGATCGGAGGGCTGAGATACGTCAATGGTGATGCCCCCTCGGTCAGTGAACTTGACGGCGTTGCCGATGACGTGCCCCAGCGCGCTGCTCAAGGCCGACGCATCAGTCCGGGTGTGGAGGTCGGTGGGGCAGTGGGCGTTGAGGGTGATGCCTTTGCGTGCGGCCGTCGGGCGGTGGGCGCGAACGACGGTTTCCAGAAGAGGAAGGAGGGCTACTTCGGCGAGGCGGACGTCTTCTACTTCGCTTTCGAGCCGGGCGAGGTCGAGAAATGAGTCAAGCGTGTAGAGCAGCCGCTCGCCGCCCTGCTGCACCATCTCGGCGAACTCATACTGGTCCGGTGGTACTTCGGAGGCGAGAACGTCGGCAGCGCCCAGAATCGCCGTCAGAGGCGTTCGGATTTCGTGGCTGAGGTTGTCGAAGAACGTTGACTTGGCGCGTACCATTTGCTCGGCGCGCACACGGGCTTCGCGTTCGGCCTCGTAGCGGCGCATGTGCGTCACATCGCGCTGAACGATCACCCAATGGGTGACGCTACCTGACTGGCCGATGACTGGTGCCACACTCACTTCCGAGTGAATTACCGAGCCGTCCTTGCGGTGCGTCGGACCTTCTACAGTTCCGCCCGATGTGCCAGAGAACAGGCGGAAGAATTGCTCTAGTTGATCAGAATCGTTTTCTGGTCCTACGAAGAAGTGAGGCCCGATGTCGGATACGGGGATCACGTCGTGTCCATTGATCGCGAAGAAGGCCGAGTTGGCATAGATAGCGACCGGGTAGCCAAGGTCTGGGCGTACCTCGCATACCACAACGCCATCCGGTGCGGCTTCTACGGCAGATTCGAGCAAGCGCAGCTGCTGATCGGCTGCGCGTCTGGCTGTCACGTCTCGCTGAACGGCCACGTGGTGGGTGAGGGTGCCGCTGGGATCACGCACCTCGGAGATCGACCACTCGATGCTAAAAGGAGTCCCGTCTTTACGGTAGTTGATCGTCTCACCGAAGAAGTCGTCGCCGTCGCGCAGGTTAGTGCGCAGGCGGTTGATTACTCCAGGGTCGGTACCCGGGCCCTGCATCAGGCGCGGCGTCTTTCCGATGACCTCATCTGCCGTGTACCCCGTCATGCGCTCGAAGCCGGGATTGACGAACTCGATCGTCCCTCGTTCGGTCGCGTCGGTGATCAGAATCGACTCCGTCGCGTTTTCGACGGCGGCTTCCAACATCCGCAAGCGTTTGTCGACGCGTACTCGGTCGGTCACGTCGAAGAACACGCCGTCCAGGTATCGAACCGCACCGTCAGCGTCGAAAAAAGGACGTCCCTGATCGTGAACCCAGCGGGTCGATCCGTCGGCGTGGCGGATGCGGTATTCGACATCGTAGGAGCCTCGGCTCTGAACGGCTATCTGTACAGCCCTGCGTATGTGAGGTAGGTCGTCCGGGTGGACGAGTTGTTTGAACGATTGAGCATGCGCCCCCTCAAACTGGTCCAGCGTATACCCACAGATCTGCTCGAATTGGGCGCTGAGATAGAGCGAGTGCCAGTCGCGGTCGTAGGTGCAGCGGTAGACGACTCCCGGAAGGTTGGCAACCAGTTCTCGAAACCGAGCCTGGTTTTCGGCTAGCTCGGCTTCGAGCCGCTTGCGCTCGGAGATGTCGCGCTGTACGGCTACCCAATGCGTGAAGTAGCCACCAGCATCAGCGACGGGCGTGATGGAGAGTTCGATCCAGAAGCGGGATCCGTCCTTGCGGTAGTTGCACAATTCTTCGGTCACCGGCTCCCAACGGTCCAGCGCCTCGCGAATGCGATCCAGGGCGGCGCGGTCGGTTTCGGGCCCTTGGAAGATGCGCGGCGTCTGCCCCACGAGTTCGCTGCGGGTGTAACCGGTCTCGCGGCACAGGGCGTCGTTTACGTAGAGAATCCGCGGGCCCGGAGCGCGCACCGGCTCGGCTTCGGTCACGATCACGGAATCGCTGGCGTGACGAGTGACCAACCCTCCGAAGAAGTCGGCGTCGGCCTGCATTTCGTCGGACGACATGCGTAGCACGCGTCCCGTCGCTCCGCCGAAGCGTCCGTCGGCATCGAAGCGCAGCCGGGTTTCGAGCGTCACGAGACGATGATTGCCATCCGAATGGGCGACGTGGAAGTGGAACGGTTGCCACGTCGCTTCGAGCCCGCGTCGCATCTCGACCTGCATGCGCAGACCGGAGAGGTGGCGTTCGTGCAGCAGGCAGCCAATCCACTGCCCTTCTAGTTCGGCTGAAGAGTATCCTAGCGTCCGCTCTACACCAGGACCGATGTGCGTCAGCCGACCGCGGCGGTCGATCTCAAAGTCAATAGGGGACGATAGTGGGGAGGGGGGCATACTCCGTACAAATGGGGCTACTTATCGTGATCGGCTGAATACAGCCCGACTAAACCCCCGACTAAACCGGAGTTGTGAGGTAGAAAGTGTTTACACAAAATCTTACATCCTTGTCCGACCACTCCTGAGGTAGCTGGCCGTGGGATCGCGCAAAGGCGCACGAGCGTACCCTGAGTTCAGTCTTCTCACCTAGTCGTCTCTCATGAGCGTTGCTCCCCTCGCCCCTTCGCGTCCCGCCGCACCGTCCGCCCCCAAAGGCACTGCCCATGCGCGGCAGCCGTTCGACTCGTTTTTGACTAGCTACCGCGAGCGGCTGGCGCATTTGTTCTCGACGCGCGCTGACGCTGACCGCATGGATCAAGCCCGTGCCCTCCCGTCGTACGTCTTGAGCAGCGTAAGAGAAACCGACCCGCTGTCGGTCTACATCCCCGAAGCCTATGGCGGGCGCGGAGGCGTTATCGCCGAAGGACAGGCCGTCCTCGAAGCGACGGGCTACCACTCGCTTGCCCTAACACTGATGGTCGGGATCAACGGCGCGTTGTTCTTGCAGCCGGTGGGTAAGTACGGCGGTGACGAGGTCAAGCAGCGCACGTTCGATGGATTCCTTCGGCACAAACGCCTGGGCGGGCTCATGATCACCGAGCCCAACTATGGAAGCGACGCTCTGGCGATGCAGACCAGTTGGACGCAAACTGCATCCGGCGACTATCACATCGACGGCATCAAGCACTGGGCTGGACTGACCGGCATCGCCGATTACTGGCTGATGACGGCGCGCGCTCAGAACGACGATGGAAGCCTGCGGCGAGACGTAGACTTCTTCGTAGTCGATCAGACACAGGCCGGACAGCACGTCCAGGTCGAGGAAGTCTATCCCAACTTGGGTCTGCGCCTCCTACCCTACGGACGCAACCGCGTCGACGTGCGCGTGCCTGCGTCGGCCAAGCTCGAACCCGAGTCTACAGGCGTCAAGATGATGCTCGACTTGCTCCACCGCAGTCGGTTGCAGTTTCCGGGTATGGGAATGGGCTTTCTGCGCCGCATCTTCGACGAAGCATCCGAGCACTGCCGCGAGCGCTTCGTCGGCGGCTCGTCGCTGATCGACTACGACCAGGTCCGCGCGCGTCTGGCTCGTATTCAAGCCCAGATCACGTCGTGCGCTGCCCTGTGCCTCGACACGTCCGAAAACGCCGGCGTCGACCTGGATCTGACCCGGGTGGGTATGAAAGCCAACGCCTTCAAAACCAGTGTGACCGACTGGATGCAGGATGCCTCGCAGTCGTTCCTGCAGCTCATGGGCGGCCAGGGCTACCGCAGCGATCACCTGGCCGGACGCGCAACCGTCGACAGCCGTCCCTTCCAGATCTTCGAAGGCTCCAACGACATCCTGTACCAGCAGATCACCGAAACCGTCGCCAAGGCGATGCGCAAAGCCAAAAGCTCAGGATTAGGCGAGTACCTGCGCGGCGAGGAGACGACGGCACGCGCCGCCACGATGTTCGGCGACCTGCTCGACTTCGATGTCGACTGGAAAATGCCCCAGCGCAAACTCGTGGACCTGGGCAAAGCCATCAGCCGGATCGTCTCGATGGAGATGACGATCGAAATGGGCGAGCGCGGGTACGACGCCGAGTTGATCGGCAACGCGCTCGACCAGATGCGCGCCGACGTGCGCGGTATGCTCGAAACGTATCGCACCAAGGCGGTGTCGCTCGTCGAAGACGCTGCGGCCCC
>CAXBBB010000192.1:0-5433 GCA_963973615.1 uncultured Rhodothermales bacterium
CGACGGGCAAGACGACCGAGATGGTCGGCCTGCTCAACCCCAACATCGCCGACAGCGTGCCTGCGGCTTCGTGCGACGTGAGCACGTACGAGCGTCCCGACCAGGAAGGGCTGGTGATCTATGAGTTGCTGATGCGCGACTTCCTAGGCGACCACAGCTACAAATCCCTTGCTGATACGCTCGACTATCTCGCCGACCTGGGCGTGACGGCCATCGAACTGATGCCCGTCAGCGAGTTCGACGGCAACTTGTCATGGGGCTACAACCCAGCGTTCCACCTGGCACTCGACAAGTACTACGGCACGCCTCGCTCCTTTCAGTACGTCGTCGACGAAGCCCATTGTCGCGGCATGGCCGTCATCCTCGATGTGGTGTACAACCACGCGACGGGTCAGAGTCCGCTCATTCGGATGTACAACCAGAGCGCTACGGGAAGCCCGGGCTCCACACCATCGTCGAACAGCCCCTACGCTAACACGTCGGCGCGTCACCCGTTCAACGTGTTCAATGACCTCAACCACGACAGTCCGGCGACGCGCTACTGGCTCGACCGCGCCAACGCGTTCTGGCTCGAACGCTACAACGTCGACGGCTACCGCTTCGACCTGTCCAAAGGCTTCACCCAGCGCAACACCGGCGGCGATGTCGGCGCGTGGGGGCGCTACGACCAGAGCCGCGTCGACAACCTGACGCGCATGGCCGACGCTATCTGGAACGTCGATCCCAACGCGCACATCATTCTGGAGCACTTCGCCGATAATGCTGAAGAGCAGGTGCTCGTCAACTACGGACGCAACGAGGGTAAGCCTGGCATGATGGTGTGGACCAAGATGGTGTCTACGTTCAACGAGGCCACGATGGGGTACCACGAAAACGGCAAGAGCAACGTCGCCGGAGCCTATACTGGGCAGTGGGGGGCGCGGCTTCTCGAATACGGGCAGCGTCGCCATCCTCGAAGACCACGACGAGCAGCGGCTGATGCGCAAAAACCTGCTCTTCGGCAACACGGGCCCTAACAACTACAGCGTCAAAGATCAGGCGACGGCGACCCAGCGTATGGGAACGGCAGCGGCGTTCTTCTTCACCCTGCCCGGCCCCAAGATGGTCTGGCAGTGGGGCGAGTTGGGCTATGGCTTCCCCAATGATGAGTGCCTCCCCGAGCAGGATAACTGCCCCGGCGGACGTACTGACGCACGCGGCGATGGGTGGGATTACCTCGAAACCGAGGCGAGTCGCGATCTCTATGAAACGTGGAGCAACCTGATCAACCTGCGTACCAACCACGCCGTGTTCACCGACTTCGACACCAACGTGACGCTCGACACGGGCCGTCCCAATGGCACGAAGCGCATCGTCCTGCGCGGCGATACGATGGATGCCGTCGTAGTGGGCAACTTCGACACCGCGACTCAGACCATCGGCGCCGGGCTGGGCGGTAGCGGCACGTGGTACGACTACTTCAGCGGCCAGACGGCATCGGTTTCCACGCTCGACGCGGGCGTTCAGTTGGCGCCCGGCGAGTTTCGCGTCTACACCAGCCGTTTCATCGGCACGGCTACGTTCACGTCGACTGACGATGCCCTTGCCTCGACCGCGCTCACGCTCGGTACACCCGCTCCGAACCCCGTCGCCGCGACCTCGCGCCTGACGTTCTCGCTCGACCGCGCAGGCAGCGCACGCCTGGACGTGTTCGACACGCTCGGTCGACTGGTCACGACGGGCGTCGATGCCAACCTGCCCGCCGGACCGCACGAAGCTCTGCTGAACGCTTCCAACTTGGCATCGGGCCTCTACGTCCTCCGCCTGACGACAGAAGACGCTACTTTGACCAGCACCTTCATCCGCGCCGGGCGATAATTCTCTCTCACCCGTCATTCCCGCGCAGGCGGGAATCCAGTCCACATACCAGACCGGCGAAGCCGGACGGTCTGAGTTTTAGCCAAGCATCGCTCTGGATCCCCGCGTGCGCGAGGATGACGAAAGAGGGGGAGGAGCGAGCATCCCTATCCTCGACCCCCACTCACAACCCCGCCCGATGTCTGCCCGCCGACTGACGCTCCCGCTCCTCGCCCTGCTCGTTCTGACGGCGTGCGATACGCCTGATGAGGCGCCGACTGTTTTAGCGAGCGCTACCGTGCCCGAGTGGGCGGTCGACGCGGTGTGGTATCAGATTTTCCCTGAGCGCTTCCGCAACGGCGATCCGTCCAACGACCCGACGCGCGCCAGTTTGGAAACGCCCATCGTGCCCGGCGAGGATTGGGCCGTCACGCCGTGGACGAGCGACTGGTACGCGCGGACCGACTGGGAGCGCGAGGTGTCGGACAACTTCTACGAACCCGCCGTCTTCTTCCGCCGCTACGGAGGCGACATGCAGGGCGTGATCGACAAGCTGGACTATCTGCAAGAACTGGGCGTGACGGCGCTTTACTTCAACCCCGTCTTCTACGCCCGCTCGCTGCACAAGTACGACGGCAACACCTTTCACCACATCGACCCCTACTTCGGCCCCGACCCCGAAGGGGACTTCGAGTTGATGCGTCAGGAGACGAGCGACCCGTCCACGTGGCAGGTCACCGCAGCCGATAGCCTGTTCTTCGCGATGCTCGACGCGGCCCACGCGCGCGACCTGCGTGTCGTTATCGACGGCGTCTGGAACCACACGGGGCGCAACTTCTTCGCGTTCGAGGATCTGGCACAGAAGGGGGCCGAAAGCGCCTACGCCGACTGGTACGTCGTCAATACCTACGAGGACCCGGCGACCGATGAAGTGGAGTTCGATTACGAAGGCTGGTGGGGCGCCAAGACGTTGCCGATCTTCGCCGACAACGCCGATACGACGGACCTTCACCCTGGACCTAAGCAATACGTCTTCGACGCGACGCGTAGGTGGATGGACCCCAACGGCGACGGCGACCCGAGCGATGGCGTCGACGGCTGGCGGTTGGACGTGGCCGAAGAAGTGCCCATCGGCTTCTGGCAGGACTGGAACCGGCATGTCCGCGACATCAATCCGGACGCCTATACCGTCAGCGAAGTCTGGCTCAACGCGCAGCACTTCATCAGAGAAGGCGGCTTCTCGGCGACGATGAACTACTACGCGTTCGCCTTTCCCGTCAAAGGCTTTTTGGTCGACGGCGAAACGTCCGCTCAGCAGTTCGCCGATACGCTCGACGCTAGGCGCGGCGTGTACGACGACGCGACGGCACGCGCGATGCAGAACCTGATGGACTCGCACGACACCGACCGGATCGCGTCGATGATCGTCAACGCCAAGCGTCGCCCCTACGCCGCCCTCGACCGCTACGACTACGACTGGGGCGACCGCGTCGCTCCCCGCCACGACGACGGGTATCTGGTCCGCGCTCCCAACGCCAGAGAGAGCGACATCCAGCGTCTGGTCACGCTCTTCCAGGCGACGTACGTCGGGGCGCCGATGTTTTACTATGGCACCGAAGCGGGAATGTGGGGCGCCGACGACCCCGACGACCGCAAGCCGATGGTTTGGGAAGACCTGACATACGATACGGAGACCGCTGATCCGCTCGACCGCCCGCGTACGCCGGATCCCGTCGCCTTCGACGAAGACCTATTCGGCTTCTATCAAGACGCCATCGCTCTGCGCAAAATGGACCCGACCTTCTCGCGCGGCACGTACCGCCAAGTCTACGCCCAGGGACAGGTATTTGCGTTCGAGCGCGAACTGGAGGGCAAGCGCTACCTCGTCGCCCTCAACCGCAGCGAGCAGCCCGCGGCCTTCATCGCCCCCGTCAGCAGCGACGACCCGCGCGTCCGCTTCAACACGGGCGACTATGCCACCACCCGCCGCGCGACGATCGCGACGGTGAAAGAAGGCGGTACCGAGATTTCGCTGCCCGGCCTTACCGGTGCCGTCATCCAACTCTGATTCGCCTGCGCCCATCGCACCGACTGCCATTTAGGTTCTCTAATCGAAGCGCCTTTTCACCTCAGCCCCGCCGCCCATGCCCCAACTTGTCATCGCGAGGAGCGAAGCGACGTGGCGATCCCCAAGCCAGCAGTCGGCTTCTAAAGACTGCCACGGCCTCCGGCCTCGCAGTGACAGCCAGTGGGAAGTTGTGTGGGGGCCGCTGCTGCTCGCCCTGCTCCTGATCGCGACCGGTTGCGCGCCCGCCGAAGAGCAGCCGCCCGCGCCAGGCGATCCCGTAGAGATCCGCATCGACCATCAGAAGGACGGCGCCGAACGCGACTTCTTCGAGGGCATCATCGCCGAGTACAATGCCGCGCACACCGACCGGCAGGTGCGCATTCTCTACCGAGAGACCGAAGAACTGCGCAACCTGTTCGTCATCGCCAGCGTCGGCGGTAAGGGGCCGGACCTGATCTTCGGGCCGTCCGACAACGTGTCGACGCTTGCGCTGACCGAGTCGATCTTGCCGCTCGACAGCGTGCTCTCGAATCGCTACCTGGCCGAGTTCGACGAGACGGGCGTGCTCCGGTGGCAAGGCCAGCCGTGGATGATCGCCGACCAGGTCGGCAACCACCTGGCGTTTGTCTACAACAAGGCGCTGCTACCCAGCGTGCCTGAAACGTGGGAAGAGCTGATTCCCCAACTGCAGACCATCGCTCAGAACGAGCGATGCGGACGCAACAACGACCGACGTGTGTACGGGCTGACGTGGAACTACACCGAGCCGTTTTTCTTCGTCCCGTTCCTGACCGGGCAGGGCGGATGGATGATGACCGAAGACGGCAGACCGACGCTCGACAACGAGCAAACCGCACGCGCCGTCGATTTCGTCGTCAAGCTCCGTGACGAGTACGGGTTGATTCCGGGCGAGGTCGATTACAACGTCGCCGAGACACAATTCAAAGAAGGCTGCGCTGCAGCAATCATCAACGGCCCGTGGGCGTGGTCCGGTTACGGCGACGCGGGCATCGACTATGGCATCGCGCGCATTCCTAAGATTGCCGCGACGGGCCAGTGGAGTGCACCCGTCGTGAGCAGCAAGGGGTACAGCGTCAACGTCAACGTGCCCGTGTGGAAGCAGCCCTACGTGCGCGATCTGCTCGTCTATCTGACCGGCTCCGAAATGCAAACGCGGATGGCGCACGAACTCGCCACGATTCCCACGCGCCCCGACGTGCTCACGACCGACGCCGTCCTCAACAACCCGATTTTGCAAGCGTCGATGCGGCAGGTCGAAGTCGGCAAGGCGATGCCGATCACGCCCGAAATGCGGCAGGTGTGGGACGGAATGCGCGGTCCGTACCAGTTGGTGATGAACGGCCAACTCTCTCCGCGCGAAGGTGCCGCGCTGATGCAGGAAGAAGTCGAAAAGCGCATCGCCGATTCCGCCCTGTGATGCTCGACGACTGTTCCCAGCCTCCCGTAGGGGCGAGACTTGTCTCGCCCGGAAACAACGTGCCATCCCTCGCGGGCGAGACGAGTCTCGC
>CAXBBB010000193.1:0-5413 GCA_963973615.1 uncultured Rhodothermales bacterium
TACCTGCCGACGCCCACGCGGTCCGACACGACCACGACGCGCACGGAGCAGAACCGCTCGGTCAGGACGAAGGTCAGACGCCCACCGAATCGGCCTTCGCGGACGTGCGCTCGCTCTCGGGACGCGCCATCGAAGGCGACGTGCTGACCGTCGAGCAGGGACGACCCTCGTTCGTGGTGCGCGGCGAGGCCGTCGGCGATCTCGAGGCGAGCGCCCGGCTCGATCTCTCCGGCTTTACCGGAACGGCCATGCTCGTCCACCACGTCGCCGACGCGCAGAACTACGACTTCCTCGCGCTCGACGTGTCGCCCAGCGCCCCGGCGCAGGTGCGGCTGGGCCGCGCCCGAAGCGGCCAATTCACCGTCTTCGATAGGGGAGAGGCGGCGCTCGACGGCGAGGCCGATCTGCGAGCGTACGCGGTCGGCACCCACTTTCGCGGGTACGTCGGCGCAGAGCAGGTCGCGCACGGCCACGGCGACCCGGCTCCCGCCGGGCCGGTCGGGCTGCGCTTCGACGGGCAGGGAAGTGTGCGCGTCCTCGCGCTCTCGGCTACTCCGGTTCGATAGCCGGTCTGGCTCGCTCGCGCCCTTCGCGCAGACCTGAGCACAATTTCAGGTCTGCGCGCGAACGCCCGGCCCGTTTGGAGGGTGCATCCGCTCCAACGCGCACCCGAATCATGCCCCGACTTCTCCCGCTCGCCGCCCTGCTGATCTTCGCCGGTTGCTCGGTCGATACCTCTTCTCCCTCCATCGAAGGAGCGGAACGCGTCGCTGTGGCCGAAGCCGCTGAGCGTCCTGCAATGACCGTTTATAAGACGCCGACGTGCGGCTGCTGCACGATGTGGGCCGAGCGCATGGCCGACGCCGGATTCGAGGTCGAAACCGTCGACCTGGCCGACCTGTCCGCTACCAAGCGCGATCTGGGCATTCCGCCCGGCGTCGCCTCGTGCCACACCGCGACCGTCGGCGGATACGCCATCGAGGGTCACGTGCCCGCCGAAGACGTACGGCGCTTGCTCGCCGAGCAGCCCGACGCCGCTGGCCTGTCCGTGCCCGGAATGCCCATCGGATCGCCCGGCATGGAAGTGCCCGGCCGCGCCGCCGACACCTACGACGTGCTGCTCGTCGGCCGCGACGGTCGCACTTCGGTCTTCGCCTCCCACTAACTCTCAGCTCTACCTACACCCATCTCCCGATGAACCGACTCCTCGCTCTACCTCTTCTCGCCCTTCTGCTGCTCGCCGCGTGCGGCGGCGACACCGAAGGCGTCAGCCAGGTCACGCCCCCTGCCGGCGAGACGATGGAAAGCGCCCAACCCGCCGCCGACGCTGCCGCCGTACGCATGGAAGATGGCGTCCAAGTCGCCGACATCGAAGCCGGACGTATGGGCTACGCGCCCGCCTCGCTCGAACTGACCGCAGGCGTACCGGCCCGCCTCGTCTTCACCCGAACCGTCGACAGTGACTGCTCGTCGCAGATCCAGATTCCCGCGATGGGCGTGCCCGTCACCGATCTGCCG
Organism: uncultured Rhodothermales bacterium; assembly: GCA_963973615.1. GTDB lineage: Bacteria > Bacteroidota > Rhodothermia > Rhodothermales > BA12 > CAXBBB01. The sequence goes on from CAXBBB010000193.1 coordinate 1,519, forward strand.
ATGGGTGAGCCGGTCGCCGTCGAGTTCACGCCCACGCAGAGCGGCACGTTCGAGTTCGTCTGCGGCATGGACATGCAGCGCGGAAGCCTGATCGTTCGCTCGTAGCATCATGGCGGCGGACAGACCTCTCAGGCGCTCCAATCTGATCCGCACGGCGGCGTGGGGTTTCGCGCTCAACGCCGTCTGGGAGTTCACGCAGTGCGTGTTTCTCTTCGACATGTGGGACTGGCCCTTTTGGAAGGCGACGCTCTACATGTGGACCGCCACGCTGGGCGACGTCGGAATCGTGCTGGGCGTCGTCTGGATCGCGGGGCAGCTGGCCCCTCGCGTCGTACCGCCCGACGTGCGCGGCTGGGCGGCGCTGCTGATCGTCGGTTTCGCCGCCAGCGTCGCGCTCGAATGGGCCGCTCAGGTGCTGGGACTGTGGGGCTACGGCCCTGCCATGCCGACCATCGACGTAGCCGGGCATACCGTCGGACTCTCGCCGGTCGCTCAGGTCACCCTGTTGCCCGCTCTATCGGCATGGCTGTCTGGTCGCGCAGACGGGCGAGCTAGCGGTTGATCCCTTTGACCTTACATCTGCACATCTGCAACGTCTGCCAATGGATCACTCTCACGCCCCCGGTCTCGAACAAGCCGAACTAGCCGACGCCGCCCGTAAGGGGCCGCACGGTTCGCACCAGGACGGCCACCCTGGTCCCGTCGAAGAGCACGACGCTCACGCGAACCACCACGATCATCACGCCATGATGGTTGCCGACTTCCGGCAGCGCTTCTGGGTATGCGTCGCGCTGACGCTGCCCATCCTGGCGCTCAGTCCGATGCTCCAAGCGTGGGTGGGCGTCGACTTCTCGTTTCCGGGATCGGTCTGGCTGCTGGCCGCCCTTTCGGGCGTCGTCTTCTTCTACGGCGGTACGCCGTTCTTGAAGGGCGCGGCAGAGGAGCTGGGGCGGCTGCGGCCCGGCATGATGACGCTCGTCGCGCTCGCCATCACGGTCGCGTTCGTCTACTCGCTCGCCGTCGTGCTGGGACTCGACGGCAACCTGTTCTTCTGGGAGACGGCCACGCTCGTCGACCTGATGCTCGTCGGCCACTGGATCGAGATGCGCAGCGTCATGGGGGCGAGCCGCGCGCTCGAAGAGTTGGCCCGCCTGATGCCCGACCACGCGCACCGCATCGCGCCCGGCGGTGAGATCGAAGACGTTCGGACGGCCGACCTGCGCACCGGCGACCGCGTTCTCGTGCGGGCCAGCGAGAAGATCCCTGCCGACGGCAGGGTCGTCCAGGGCAGCTCGTCGGTCAATCAGGCCGCGCTCACCGGGGAGTCCGTCCCCGTCGAGAAGGGCGAGGGCGACGATGTGATCGCGGGGGCCGTCAACGGAAGCGGCGCGCTGACCGTCGAGGTCACGCGCACCGGCGCCGATGCCTACCTCAACCAGGTCGTCACGCTCGTTCGAGAAGCGCAGGCGTCGCGCTCGCAAACCCAAGACCTGGCGAACCGAGCCGCTTTCTACCTCACGCTCACCGCTATTTCGGTAGGCGCGCTCACGTTCCTGGCCTGGTGGCTGCTCACGGCCCAGCCGCTCGCGTTCGCCATCGAGCGCGCCGTCACCGTCATGGTCATCGCCTGCCCGCACGCGCTCGGCCTGGCCGTGCCGCTCGTCGTGGCGGTCTCTACGTCGCTCTCGGCGCGCAACGGACTGCTCATCCGCGACCGCGTCGCGTTCGAGCGCGCCCGACTGCTCGATACGCTCGTCTTCGACAAGACGGGCACCCTCACCGAGGGCCGTTTCGGTGTGACCGATGTGCTGGCCGCTGAGGGCGTGTCGGACGAGGAGATCGTGTCCTTCGCCGCCGCCGTGGAGCGGGGCAGCGAGCATCCCATCGCAGCAGGAATCGTCCGCTCGGCCGAGCAGCGCGGCCTGCGCATTCCCGAGCCGCACGACTTCGAGGCGCTGGTCGGGTGTGGCGCTCAGGCGCGCATCGGCGAGCGAACCGTCGCCGTTCTCAGCCCGCGAGCCGCAGCCGAGTCCGGCGCGGTCGTGCCGGACGAGATGCAGCGCCGCGCCGACGCGCTCGGACGCGACGGACGCACGGTCGTTTACGTGACCGAACAGGTGGGGGCGGAGAGCGAACTGATGGGCGCGCTTGCGCTGGCCGACGTCGTGCGGCCCGAGTCGCGCGAGGCCATCGACCGCCTACACGAACTGGGTCTCCAAGCGGTCATGCTCACCGGCGACAAACGTGAGGTGGCCGAGTCGGTCGCCCGCGCGCTGGGCATCGACCGGGTCATCGCCGAAGTCTTGCCCGACGGCAAGAGCGACGTCATCCGCGCGCTCCAAGCCGAGGGCCACGTCGTCGCGATGACGGGCGACGGCGTCAACGACGCGCCCGCGCTGGCCGTGGCCGACGTCGGACTCGCCGTCGGAGCCGGGACCGACGTGGCCGTCGAAACAGCCGACATCGTGCTCGTCGAGTCCGACCCACGCGCGGCCGTCCGGGTGATCGCGCTCGCCCAGGCCACCTATCGCAAGATGGTGCAGAATCTCTGGTGGGCCGCCGGATACAACATCATCGCGATCCCTCTCGCGGCAGGCGTGCTGGCACCGTGGGGCATCGTGCTCTCGCCCGCCGTCGGAGCCGTGCTGATGAGCCTGTCGACCGTCGTCGTAGCCGTCAATGCGCGGCGCTTGACCATCGACTGATAGTAGGCTCAACCACTTTGGCACGTTCCTGAGCACGCTTTAAGGATAGCGGCGCGAACCGCTTCCGGTGCGCGGCGGTGACAGGATTCCACCTGTTTCATCACCCACCCACTACCGCCATGCGCACCCACGACATCCTCTCCACCCACCCCAACCCCTCGGCCCACCTCGACCGGATCGTGGCGCTCGTCAACTCGGCGTTCGCCTGCGAGCAGTGCTGCACCTCGTGCGCCGACGCCTGCCTCGCCGAGAGCGGCGACATGGACATGTCCCGCTGCATCCGCACCAACCTCGACTGCGCGGACGCGTGCGCGGCGACCGGGCGGATGCTCTCGCGACAGACCAAACCCAATGCGGTTATCCTCCGCGCCCAGCTCGAAGCCTGCAAAATCGCCTGCGACGCCTGCTCCGACGAGTGCGCCCAGCACGCCGACGTGCATGCGCACTGCCGCGTCTGCATGGAATGCTGCCGTGAGTGCTCCAAAGCGTGCTCGGATCTGCTATCGGCGATGGGCTAAGAGACTGTTTGGTGAAGGTGTCGGAAGGCGAGGGCGAGCGCTGGAAGCCCTCGGCAAGGCGCTCGAAGCAGTCGCTCACTGCGTGACCTTCGGTTGCGCTAGCTACGGCGATGCAGAGCAACGCAGTCGAGGGATTTCGGAGCCGTTCGCAGCCCCGAAGCCTTTCGCCAAACAGCCTCTAAGTCTTCTCGGCGGTTACCCGCAGCGGCGCAGTTCTCCCCAAGCTGCGCCACTGCTGCGTTTGGTCTACCCGGACGGGCCAACCTGAACGAGTTCTAAGGTGAGTCGCCGGAGCCGAACCGGTTCCGCTGCCGTACGCCCTTCATGTTCGCCGCCCTCCGCACCCCGCTCGCCGCCGTCACGCTGCTGTTCGCCTTTGGGGTAGTGAGCGCCGCGCCGCTCGTGGCCCTAGCGTGCCCGATGGCGACTCCGCCGACAGCCGAAGCCCTGCCGCCGTGCCACGGCGACTCGGGCGACATGCCCGCCGACGCGCCGATGCTGTGCTGCCTCGCCGCGCCCACCGATGCGGCGACGACGCTGGCCTCTCCGGTCGTACCCGAAGTGCCTGCTCACGCGCTCGTGGTCTCGTTCGTCGACGCGCCGACTGCGCACGTGCCCGTCCCCAACGCCCCGCCGCAGTCCTTGCGCGCGCCACCGCCCGGTCCGAGCCTG
>CAXBBB010000194.1:0-5405 GCA_963973615.1 uncultured Rhodothermales bacterium
TTTTGCGTTCCACCCAAAGAAGGTGAGCAGGAACGCGACGTACAATCCAAACAGCGCTTTCAGCATGCCGATACCCCAGGACCGCTCCTGCCGCCGCCACCGCACCGCGCGTAGCCGAGCCAGCGAGAGCGTCAGAGATGAGGTGGCGGGCATGGAGGGAGGGCTGGCGACTCGGAGCGCCCCTGTGACCGCGTCGGAGGCCAACGCTACACGCCGATCCTGTCAATGCGAGCGAAGCGCGGCAATCTCCGTGCTGGGAGCTAACTCAGGAGATCGCCACTGCCTACGTCCCCGCGATGACAGTTGGAGGGGGCGGTGTAGGCTGCGGGGTTGCGATGGCAGTTGGAAGAGCTGTTTTTGGCACGTTACTCGTCCGCAATCACAAGGTCGACTTCCCTCGTTTGTGGGTTTGCGGCGGCTACGGTGACACGGAGTTGATCGCCGGGGCGGAAGCGGCGTTTGGACTTCTGTCCCGTCAGCGTCAACCGGTCGGCGTCGAACTCCCAGCGGTCTTTGGGCAGATCGCGAATCGGCACCAAGCCTTCGGCGAGGACAGCAGATAGCTCGACGAATAGGCCAAACTTGGCGACGCCGCTGACGACACCGTCGAATGTCTCGCCCAAGTGCTGTTCGAGGTACTCGACCTGCTTCAGTTTGACCGACTCGCGCTCGGCCGTCGTCGCAGCCTTTTCGCGCTCGGACAGGTGCTTGCCGTCTTCGGACAACTCGTCTTTGTCCGCCGCCTTTCCGCCCGACGTGTAGCGCTTGAGCAGCCGGTGGGCGATGATGTCGGGGTAGCGGCGGATGGGCGAGGTGAAGTGTGAGTAGTGCTCGAAGCCCAATCCGTAGTGGCCCAGTTGCTCGGGACCGTAGACGGCCTTGGACATAGCACGCAGGGCGACCGTCGTGATGACCGGTGCTTCGGGCGAGCCTTCTACCTGGGCAAGCAGCTTGTTCAGGTCGCGCGAGTCGACGTTGCCGTCGGTGAGCGGGAGTTTGAAGCCGAACGCCTTGACGTAGTCGGCGAGTCCCTGCATCCGCTCGGGGTCAGGCACGTCGTGAATGCGGTAGATAAACGGCTTTTTGCTGCCCTCACGCGCGGCGCACTGATTGGCGAGCAGCATGAACTCCTCGACCAGCCGGTTCGTGTCGATGCGCTCCTTACGGCGCACCCCGTCGACCTTTCCGTCTTCGTCGAGCACGATTTTGACTTCGGGCAGGTTGAAGTCGACCGAGCCGTTCGCCATGCGCTTCTTGGTCAACACGTGGGCCAGATCGTTGGCGCGGTGCAGGTCATCCGAGTAGCGATGCTTGGCCTTTCCGTCTAGAACCGCCTGCGCGTCCTCGTACGAAAAGCGCTGCTGCGAGTGGATGACCGTTTCGACGAACTCCCAACTCGCGATTTCGCCGTCAGCGGTGACGCGCATGATGCAGGAGTAGGCCAGCCGGTCGCGCTTGGGCACCAGAGAGCAGACGCCGTTCGACAGGTGCTCGGGCAGCATCGGAATGACGCGGTCGACCAGATAAATGCTCGTGCCGCGCTCGTAGGCCTCCTTGTCCAATTCGGTGCCGGGCTGGACGTAATGAGACACGTCGGCGATGTGCACGCCGACCTCGAAATCGCCGCCGTCCAGTTCGGTCACGTGGATCGCGTCATCGAAGTCCTTGGCGTCGACCGGATCAATGGTAAAGATGCGATGCTTGCGCAGATCACGCCGCGCCTTGACGACGTTGCGCGGGATGCGGTCGGGGATCGCAGCAGCTTCGGCTTCGACAGCGTCGGGAAAGTCGCCGCGCGCGCCCAGGTTCATCGCCAGCGCCATGACGCGGACTCTGGGATCGTCGGCATCGCCCAAGATGCTCTGGACGACTCCCTCGGGCGCGTTCATGCCCTTGGTGAATCGCTTCAGACCGATCGTGACCTTCTGCCCGCTCTCGGCACCGTTCAGATCGCCCTTCGCGACCTCGAACTTGTAGGGTACGCGCGTGTCATCGGGCTGCACGGTTGCACTGCCGCCTTTGATCGTGAGCGTGCCGACGAACGTGCTGCGTCCGCGCTCGCGGATGTCCGTAATGCGGAAGGAATCGCGTCCTCGGCGGTCGCTGCCGCTTTTCTTCTCGATGGCCACCGTGTCGCCGTCGAAAGCACCGTTCAGGTCGCGGTCGCCGACGAAACCGTCTTCCTCCCATCCGTCCACTGCTACGAAGCCGAAGCCGTTGGGATGGACTGTTAGCCGACCAATCGTCGCGCCGTTGTTGGACTTGGATTTGGCGGAGGGATCAGCCTTCGATTTGGAGGTATCGCTCTTCGACTGCGGCTTCGATTTGGACTCTGTGGTTTTGGGCTTGGGCGAACGCGAAGGCTTGTTCTCCTCTGCTGACGACTGCGGTTTGGGCGCCCGTTCGGCTGACTCGGTGGCGAGCGATTTGGACGCGCGCGGCTTGCGTTTGCTGGACGATTGTGTGTCGTCGGCAGCGTCAGGCGTGTTCGTTGGTTTCGACCGGGTCGGCTTGGCAGGCTTCTCGTCGGATGTCGAATCCGGCTTGCTGCGCAGGTCGATGGTGTTCGTGCGGCGAGACTTCTTGGGCTTGGGGGCCGATTGCTCAGGCTTGGCCTGCGCGACGGCGGGCGTTTCCTCCTTGTCGGAGGCGGGCGTGTCGGCCTTGGCGGACTTAGGAGCCGGCTTCTGCCCCGTCGGCTCGGCGAGCGTACTTCCGGCGTAGGCAAATGCCTGGTCGGTCTGGACGACTTCGCCCCGTTTGGTCAGAATATGGAGATCCGCCATGAATCGGCGGAAGGCACGGTTGTCTTTGATGCCGAGTTTTCGGCCCAAGTCGCGGGCGGAAAATGAGCGGTCGGCGTTGTTGCGCAGGAGCTTTACGATGCGCGCTTCTTGCGGCGTAGGGTTGGCCAAAATGTGTTGGGCGTCGGGGGGAGGGCGACCTCATGGCCGCGCGTCTAGATCAGTGGATTTGTATCCAAAGATGAGGCAAACGATGTGCCCCGTTTGTGACGTGTGTGCATGGACGCGTCATGTTGGCAGGCTCAACCGGGTATAATGGTCTCAAATGCATCAGTGATCTGCTCGTCCGGCACATCGTCTGCCAGATAGGGTGTGCCGAGCACACGCATCAGCACGAGCCTGATATGGCCGCCGCTGTTCTTCTTGTCGCGTCGCATGATCGCCAGCAAATCTGCGATCTCGAGCGGGGGAAGGATAGGAGTCGGCACAAGGTCGAGCACTTGCCACGCGCGCCTGTCGAGCGGCCCATTCAGTCGCTCGGAGAGCCACAGTGCGGCTCGCATCCCCAACGCGACTGCCTCGCCGTGCGTCACGGTCCCATAGCCCAACCGGGTTTCGAGTGCGTGGCCGAACGTGTGTCCAAGGTTGAGGAACGCCCGTCGCCCAGACTCACGTTCGTCCGCCGACACGACGCCGCATTTGACCGCGGCCGCTGAGGGAACGATGCGTGCCACCGTCGCAGGATCGCAGGCGAGTAGCGCATCGCCAGAGTCGAGGATGAGGTCGAGGAGGGGGGTCTGAGCAAAGTCGTCACCTCTCCCAGAGTTGACGACTTTAGCATCGGAAAGCAGCGCATGCTTGACCGCTTCTGCCAGACCGCTCGTCCACTCGCGCTGAGGCAGTGTTGTTAGGGTGTGCGGATCGGCGAAGACCAGACGTGGAGGCCAGAAGGCGCCGATCAGGTTTTTTCCAGCCGGGTGATTGATGCCCGTCTTGCCGCCGATGGCACTGTCGACCTGGGCGATGCTTGTCGTCGGTACCTGTACGAGAGGCACTCCGCGTAGCAACGTCGCAGCGAGGAATCCAGCCAGATCGCCGACGACGCCGCCGCCCAATGCGAAAACCGGTGTCGAGCGCTCGACGCCCCAGGTCAGCGTCTGATCGTACAGCCAGTTCAACTGCTCGCTCGACTTACTCGCCTCGCCAGCGGGAACGGTCAGAACGTAGGGGTCGATGCCGGACGCTCGTAGCGATTCCGACACCGCATCGGCATACAGCGGGCCGACGTGGGTATCGGTGACAATGAGCGCGCGCCCACTCAGCCCCAAATCACGCGCTGCCTCGCCGATTGCGGAAAGCGGCGCAAAGCGAACAGGGTAGCTTCCGCCTGCATGACGGACGGTGAGGGCGGACTGAGGCATGGGGGCAGGAGCGGGGCGTCCACCGTGTCCTGGCGAGAAGCGACGTGGCGATCTCAGGGTGAGCAGCTTGCTCTGGAGATCGCCACGCCGCGCTCGCGATGAACGGGATCGGGTGCTAGCGGTGGGTTTACAGTCTGCCGTAGATCGCAGCGCCGTCGAGGAAGGTCGCTACAACCTCAGCGTCCAGGATCTGGTCGGTCGGGACGGTCATGATGTCGCGTGAGAGGACGACGAAGTCGGCGCGTTTGCCTGGGGTGAGACTACCGACTTCGTCCTCCATGAATCCGGCGTAGGCCGCGTCGAGGGTGAAGCCGCGTAGGGCTTCGGCGCGCGTAAGCAGTTGGCTCGGGTACCAGCCGCCTTCGGGCATTTGATCAGCGTCCTGTCGCGTGACGGAGGAGTAGAAGCCCAGCAGCGGATCGACGCGCTCGACGGGGAAGTCAGAGCCAAGGGCGAGGCGAGCGCCGCTGTCGAGGAAGCTGCGCCACGCGTAGGCGCCCTGGATGCGCTCGGACCCGACGCGGTCTTCGGCCCACGGCATGTCACTCGTGGCGTGCGCCGGCTGCATCGACGCGATGATGCCCAGCGGCGCGAACCGGGCGATGTCTTCGGGCGAGACGACGACCTGAGCGTGTTCGATGCGGTGGCGTCCGGCATTGTCCGTCGCCTGCGGAATCATCTGGGCGTAGGTGTCGAGCACGATGCGGTTGGCCCTGTCGCCGATGGCGTGCGTGTTGACCTGCAGGCCGCAGGCCATGGCTCGAGCGACGATGTCGGCGTAGCGGTCGGGGGACGTCAAGAGCAGACCGTGGTTGGTCGGATCGTCCGAGTAGGGTTCAATCATGGCCGCGCCTCGGCTGCCCAGCGCGCCGTCCATGTAGAGTTTGAGCGAGCGGACGGCGAGTCGGCCTTTGTAGTCGGGCATCAGCCCTTGATCGCAGAAGTGGTCCATCGTCAGCCCCTCGCCGCCGATCATCGCATAGAGACGCAGCGGAAAACGGCCGTCGTCGATGGCGTTCTGGTACAAGCGGATGGTCCCGATGCCGATGCCCGCTTCGTGGACGCCCGTCAGTCCGTAGCGGGCTGTTTCCTGGAGTGCGCGTTCGAGCATCAGCGTCTGCTCATCCATCGACGGCGAAGGCACGGCGCGCCCGACGAGTCCGCCCGCATTGTCGATAAACACACCGGTCGGGCGTCCCTGAGCGTCTTTCAGGACGGATCCACCCTCTGGATCGGCGGG
>CAXBBB010000195.1:0-5390 GCA_963973615.1 uncultured Rhodothermales bacterium
GCGATCACGACCGCTCTGGCCGCCGGGTGCGCACTGCTGACCGCAGCGCCGACGATCCGGGGACGTCCGTTGCGTCTGCTGCGCGCGTCGGAGTAGACCCGCTGCGGCAGGTGCCGAACCCAAGCGTTGCAAGCGCAGGCGAGGCAGGCGATTAGCTTGAAGGCTTCGCCTTTCGATTATCTGTATCGCTCATGTCCGAATCTGTCGCAGCCCTACGCGCCGCTGCTCAGGCCCTTGTCCGTGCCGCTGCTGCTGCCCTCGACACGCCTGCCGCCCTGCTGCTTCCCCCGGAGAGCTATAAGCCATCGGTAGCCTTCGGACTGGACGACGTTGCGGTCGACCCCAAGCTCCCCGACGTCGCATGGAAAGCGGTCATCGATGCGCTCCGGGAAGCGGCCAGCACTCCCGGAGGGGACGCGATCCTTTCGACGACCGGTCCCGAGGAGAAGACGGCGGTACTAGCCTCTCAACTGTCGGACGGATCACTGCTCGTCGCTCTCGACGGCATTTCACGCACGTGGGAAGCAACGGACCGCGCTAGGCTGGACGCGCTGAGCGGCTCTCCTACGGACGTAGAATTGGGCGAGAGCGCGGCGCCCGGCAGTCAACTCATCGTGCCCGACTCCGCCCGCGTGCGCGAAATAGCAGGGCAATCTGCGCTATTCGAAGTCATCCTCGATTCGGTTCTCGATGCCGTCGTTGTGGCAGACGCAGAGGGCAAACTACTGGTCGCCAACCGCCTAGCCGAGCAGCTACTGGGCCGCTCGTTCGATGCCGAGATGGGGATCGACGAATACGATGTGTATGAGCTGCGTACGGCGGCTGGCGAGCCGATGGAGCCGCATCAATATCCACTGTCAATCGCACTGATGACCGGGGAGGCGGTCCCGCTCACCGAGATACAATATGTTCGGCCCGACGGAACCGTGCTGCAGCTCCTCACCAATTCCGTCCCCGTTCATAACGAAGAAGGCGAAGTCGTCGCGGCCGTGTCGTCGTTCATCGATGTGACGGAGCGGCAGGAAACCGAAGCCGAGCGGCAGCGGCTGGCGGCTATGATCGAGCAGCAGCAGGTGCAACTCGAAGCCGTTGTTCAGCACATGCCCATCGCCGTCACGCTGCTCGAGGCCTCAACTGGACGCGTGTTGCTGCGAAACGACTCGGTAGCACAGCGTATTTGGCGACGCGAAGCGATGGAATCGCCCAGCCAGAACGTGGAGGAATACGGGCGCTACCAAGGCTTTACCTCCGACGGCACGCCGATAGGTCCTACAGACTGGCCTGCCGCACGTGCAGCCAAGGGAGAAACCATCCTCGGCGAAGAACTACGCATCTTGCGCGGAGACAACACCATCGGCGACATCCTCGCCAGCGCATCGCCGATCCACAACCATGACGGCGACGTGATCGCCGTCGTCAGCGTCTACGAAGATATCAGTGGTCAGAAAGAGGTCGAGCGCACCTTACGCGAACGCGAAGCCCGGTACAGGACGCTGTTCCAGTCGGCTGCCGACGCGGTCCTCGCCTACCCTGTCGGCCCAGAGGGACCCGAACCGTTTGTCGACGTGAACGACGCGGCGCTCGAACTGTATGGCTACACGCGCGAGGAGATGGCGACCATGACCGTGAACGACCTGACTGCGCCCGGTGCCCTCGACTTGCCCGAAGCGCTCGACGAACTCAAAAAGACCGGGCGCGGGCGGTTTCAGTCGGCACACGTCACCAAAGCCGGCCGCATCATTCCGATGGACGTAGCGGCGCACCGCTTCAAGCTCGACGGGCGCGACGTGGTGCTCTCGCTGTGCCGCGACGTGTCAGGCAAGCTGCAGAACGAAGAGCGGCTACGCGAGCAGGCACGCGTGCTCCGTACGATCAACGACACAAACGCCATCCTCGCCGCTGAGCTGGAGGTAGACACGCTCGTCCAGCGCGTCATCGACGCCGGTACCGACATCATCGGGGCCGAGTTCGGCGCGTTCTTCTACAACGTCGAGATCCGCGACGGAGTCGCGTACGCCTTGCACGCACTCTCGGGCGCGCCGATGGAAGCGTTCGCCAGCTTCCCGCGCCCCCGCATCACCAAGGTGTTCGCCCCGACGTTCGAGGGGACCGACGTCGTCCGCTCGGGCGACATCACCCAGGATCCGCGCTATGGAGCCGAGGGCAGCCGCTTCGGGGGCATGCCGCCGGGCCATCTTCCGGTCAAGTCGTACCTCGCCGTTCCCGTTATCGGGCGAGACAAAGGCGTGCTAGGCGGCATGCTGTTCGGCCATGGCGAACCGGACCGCTTCACCGAGGAGCACGAAGCCATGATTACGGGTGTCGCCAACCAAGCCGCCATCGCGATTGCAAATGCGCGCCTATTCGAAGCCGCCGAAGCCGAGATTGAGGAGCGCAAAAAGACTGAAATCGCCCTAGCGGAAGCCAAGAACCAAGCCGAAGCCGCCAGCCGGGCCAAGAGCGCGTTCCTCGCCAATATGAGCCATGAGTTGCGCACGCCGCTCAACGCCGTTATCGGCTACTCGGAATTGCTTGAGGAAGAAGCCGAAGACGCCGGACAAGCGCTCTTCCTACCCGAACTCGCCAAGATCAAAGCCGCCGGCCGCCAACTGCTCGCCCTCATCAATGACGTGCTCGACCTGAGCAAGATCGAAGCCGGACGCATGGAGCTGTTCCTGTCCGATTTCGATCTGTGCACAATCGCTCGCGAAGTCGTATCGACAGTCACCCCTCTCGTCGAGAAGAAAGGCAGCACGCTGAACATCGAATGCTCCGCAGATGTCGGCGCCGTCCATGCAGACGAGACCAAGGTGCGCCAGGTCCTCTTCAACCTACTGGGCAACGCTGCCAAGTTCACCGAGAACGGCACGATCACGCTAGACGTACACCGTACCTCCCGCGCCGGCCAGAAGGGTAAAAATCCGTTTGACGAGGTCGTCATTCAGGTACGCGATACAGGCGTCGGCATGACCGAGGAGCAGGTGCAGAACCTGTTCGAAGCGTTCTATCGCGGACAAGAGCAGGCCGGACGGTTCGAAGGAACGGGACTGGGCTTGGCGATCACGTGGCGCCTGTGCCGCCTAATGGGTGGAAGCATCGAAGTGGAAAGCGCCAAAGGCGTCGGCTCAACGTTTACCGTTCGCCTGCCTGCGCGTGTCAGCGACCCAACCGAAAGCGATAGGGTCAAGATGTTCGAAGCCGGAGCTGACGAACCCTCCGACCACAGCGCCGCCGTCCTGGTCATCGACGACGATCCCAACGCGCGCGACCTGCTGCGCCGCTTCCTGACCAAAGAGGGCTACTCGGTCGTCACGGCTGAGAACGGACGCGATGGCTTGCGCATGGCCCGCCTCTACGACCCTCTGGTGATCACGATGGACGTGATGATGCCCGAGATGGACGGCTGGGAAACTCTCTCGGCACTGAAAAGCGACCCGCACCTGCACGACATCCCGGTCGTAATGCTGTCGATGATCGACGACGATCAACTCGCGTACGCACTGGGAGCCGCCGAGTACATGACCAAGCCCGTCGACCGGAAGCGGCTCAAAAGTGTGCTGCAACGCGTCTGCCTCAACCGCAGCGAATGCGTCGTATTACTGGTCGAGGACGACGAGTCGACGCGCGAACTGGTGCAGCGCACGTTGCTGAGTCACGGCTGTACCGTCGTCGAAGCAAGCAATGGCCAGGAGGCGCTCGACCAAATGGAGAACATCACGCCACACGTCATTCTGCTCGACCTGATGATGCCCGAGATGAACGGCTTCGAGTTTGCTGAAGAGCTACGCCGTCACGAGGAGTGGCGCGGCATCCCGGTCGTCGTCATGACAGCACGCGAACTGTCGAGCAATGACCGTGAGCGACTGAGCGGCAAGGTCCAAACCGTGTTGCAGAAAGGCGCCTACAGCAGACAAGAACTGCTTCAACAGGTCCTCGCCCGCGTTACATCCTGCATCGGCGACGCCCCGAAAGGCTGACCACCTCCTACCTTCCCCCTATTCATCAGCACCCGATTCATGGCAAAAGTACTCATCGTTGAAGACAACGAACACAACTGGGATATGCTCTCGCGCCGCTTGACGCGCCGTAATTACTCCATCGTCCTCGCGCACGACGGGCTGTCGGGCGTCGAAGCCGCCGAAGCCGAAACACCCGACATTATTCTGATGGACGTCAACCTCGACGGCATCGATGGGCTCGAAGCCACACGCCGCATCCGCCAGATCGAGTCCATCGCCCAAGTGCCCATCATCGCGATTACGGCTCACGCCTTGGCCGGGGACCGCGAGAAAGCCATCGCGGCTGGCTGTGACGACTACCATACCAAGCCCGTCGAACTCCCTCGTCTCCTCGGCCAAATGGAAACCTTACTCGGAGACAAAGCTCCCTAAACCCTGCGATCTCCTTGTCATGCGCCTCCCCTCCACCGGCTCGTGCGACTACAAAATCGATCCGTCACGAAGTCTAGCCGTCGTCACAGTGACGGGCGACGTAACCGGAAAGCACCTCGCTGACTGCGTGCATCGGCTGCGCACCGATGCGCGCTGGACTGACCACACAGCCGTACTCTGGGACGAGCGGGACGTTCGACGCCTCGACGTAACCCTAGACGACATCGAAGAGATGGTAGAGCAGCAGACGAGCGGCCAACACGGACCGGACATTGTGTTGACTAGGCGCGAAGACCACGAAGCCGTGATGCGCCTCTACACGCATCGCGTACGCAAGACGGGAAGACCTGCCCAGGTTTGTTCTACGCTGCAATGCGCCCTCGATTTGCTGGGAATCGACGCACTGCCGCCGGAACTGACGGACTAAGTGCCTGCCTAGTTCTCTCAATCGCCGCTTGGTGGATCGCAAACCATGTGCACGAGCGATCGTCCGCTGACGTTCTACCGGCGAATCCTGTTACCCAACACGAAGCCGAGCAAACCCGTGAGCGCAACGCTCAGGATGACCTGAATACTCGTCAAGATGTGAACCGAGGCGTTGCGCGGCTCCAGACCAACACTCGGTCCTTCGGGACTCGTGACGCACGTCAGGCTGAATGTCGCGAGGTCGATCAGATCGCGCAGCGAGCCGAAGCCCACCACGTCACCGCCGTCAACACGCACGACGCTTCCGGTGATGCCGTAGAGGAAAAAGGCCAGACAGTAGACAGCGAACAATGTCACTACGACGCGCCAGACGCTCTCGCCATAGTCACACAGTCCTTCTACGACACCGTCGAGCACGTAGCGGCGGTAGTGATCGACAGCGTCGCTGATGCGCCCCTCTTCCCAGGCGAGAAGTGCTGCCTTGCGCGATTGCAGCTTGCGCATCCGGCGGCGCTTCCGGTACGACCACGACACCGACTCGTGATCGCCCAGCACGTCGAAGTTGTGTTCGAG
>CAXBBB010000196.1:0-5374 GCA_963973615.1 uncultured Rhodothermales bacterium
CGGCTCGACCGGATGAACAGCCGGACCCACCGGAAGCTGCTCGTCGCCGACGGCCGCGTCGGGTTCACTGGCGGCGTCGGCATCGCCGACTTGTGGAGTGGGGATGCTCAGGACCCCGACCACTGGCGCGACATGCACTTCCGCGTGGAGGGGCCCGTCGTGGCTCAGCTCCAGGCGGGCTTCCTCGACAACTGGATCCAGACGACGGGCCACGTGCTCAACGGCCCGGCCTACTTCCCGCCGCTGGAGCCTGTCGGTGATGTCGCTGCGCACCTGTTCACGTCGTCGGCTGAGGGCGGGAGCGACTCGATGCGGCTGATGTATCTGCTCTCCATCGCCTCGGCCCAGCGCTCTATCGACCTCGCCTCGGCGTACTTCGTGCCGGACGACGTGATGAACCAGGCGCTCGAGGCGGCCTGCAGGCGCGGCGTCCGCGTTCGGGTACTCGTGCCGGGGCCCCACCTCGACTCCGAGCTGGTCCGCGTGTCGTCCAAAAAGACGTGGGGCGACCTGCTCCGGGCGGGCGTCGAGATCTCGGTCTATCAGCCGACGATGCTCCACACCAAGTTGCTCGTGGTGGACCAGCGCATGGTGTCGGTGGGCTCGACCAACTTCGACGTGCGCTCGTTCCAACTCAACGACGAGGCCAGCCTGAACCTCTACGACGCCGCTTTCGCCGAGGCGATGGCAGCCACCTTCGAGCGCGACTGGGCAGACGGGGACCCGTACACGCTTCAGATGTGGGAGGACCGCCCGTTCCGGGAGAAGTTCGCCGAAACGATCCTGCGCCCGATCCGGTCGCAGTTGTAGCTCTCCGCGCAGGCTTGCTGGCGCGATCGGCACGGCGGGTGTCGCCAGCTCGAGGCCGCCGATCAAGCGTTCTTAACTCGTCCGAGCGCCCGCACTACTTTGGCTTCGTTCTGTATTCGTGCCCTCAGCCCTTCGCGGTTAAGCGGCCAACTGTTGACACGCCCTCCCGACACTTCCGTTGATGATCTCTATTCTACTTCGCTGGGCCGGGTACGTACTCTTCGCCGGTGCTGCTGTGTTCGTCGGTTTCTCGGTCTGGTCCGCCTTCCGCGGAGACATGTTTGGGGTCGCTTCATCGTTCGTGACGGCGTTGGGGCCTCTCGTGGGAGGCTTGGTGGTGGTCGGCCTGGCCAAGATCATTGACGACGTTGCCGCGCCCCGAAGGGAAGCCGAACGCCGAGCTAACTAATCTCCGCCTCACGGCGTGGGCTAACTCAACGGTCTAAGCCGACTTCGAATGTGGCATCGGCGCCTATCATCAGTTGGCCCGACGACCGTACCCTAAGCCCAAGGCAACTGAGCAGTCAACTGCTACCGCGCCACGACCACGCGCTGCGCAGCTCGCACACCGTCCGCGATCATCACGACGAAGTAGACGCCGTTTGATAGGATGCTCGCGTCGAAGGTGAGAGCATGGGGGCCGGAGGATGCGGGGCCGTCGGCAAGGACGGCGATTTCGCGGCCCAGGAGGTCGTACACGCGGACGGACAATGGGCCGGCCTGGGCCATTTCTGCGTTCAGCGTCGCCGTGTGCGAGGTCGGGCTTGGGCGAGCGCTGCTTAGGCGCGTCTGCCCCGCTCGCTCGCCGGAAGGCGAGGCTGTCGCGATGGCAAAGGTCGCGGTGAGCGACGACGTGCCCATTAGGACGACGGAGATCGAGTCGGACGAGGATTCGGTCTGGCCGGACCAGCCCGCAAACACATAGCCGTCGTCGGGGATGGCCGCTAGGCGTAGCGGAACGTCGCGGAAGAACGGCTGCGCAAACGGGCTACCGTCCGCCGGGCGCGGCAACTCGACGCCTTCGGCAAATACGCGTCCGCCCTCGGTCGCATCGAGTGTGAGCAGGACGGAACTGTTCACGTCGGCGAACTGCTGCGTGATGAAGGAACGCATGAAGCCAGGGCGCCTGCGGGCGAAGTCGCGCATGATCTCGATCTGCGATTCCCAACTGGACCCGAACGAGGCCGACTGCGTCCAGCGCGTCGTATGGCGAGGCATCTCCGGTGCAATGTTGCCTTTGAGGCTGTCGATCAGGGCGACGACACGCTCCGGCTCGAACGTCGTACCGATGTGAGCGGCCATGCGCTGGACGAACGTGTGGCGGAAGGCGTCGCGTTCGAGGAGCTTGCGAAACAGGTAGGTCGCCCACTGCGGGTTGGGAAGTGTCCCTTCCCTCTGGGCGGCTGAGGCGAAGGCGAGCGTGTTGGTGTCGAACTTCCCGCGCGAGTTTCCACCGAAGCTGAAATCCGTATCGTACAGCATCCAGCGCCAGCGTCCGCCCTCGGTCGTGGAGCGCCACAGCTTGAGGTTGTTGCCGGGCCAGTCGCCGTTGGCGGCGTAGATTTGGGCGATCTGATAGTTCAGAAACTGCTCCACGTCGATCAGCGCCACTAGCTGCGCAAAGCGGTCGTCGGTGAGAGGACCGGCGTCGAGGAGATCGAGCACCTGATCGTAGTGCTCGGACGTGCCCCTCAGCGTGCTCTCGATAATCTCCACGTCGTCATCTTTCACGTCGTAGTGCCCGGCGACGTAGTCCTCGTTGAGCTTCTCGCGCAGGTTGTGGATGCCCCAATAGGCGCCGTTGAGGAAGACGACGGTCGGGCGAAACGCTTGGCCGTCGAGGTCCATGTGGCGCGTGAGCGTCTGGGTCATGCCGTCTCTGAACATCGTCCGCCACCAGTCCTGAGCCGACGTGCGTAAGACCAGGTCGTCGAAGCGGTCGATGTCGACGTCGGCGAAGAAACGATGCTCGAACTTCGACGCGCCGTAGCTGCTGCGCGCGTGCAGCGAGAGCGACTTCTGCGGATAGATCCTGCTGCATCCGCCGAAGATTTGGACGCCTGCGCCGTGATCGAGTATCAACTCGAAGCCGCCTGCGCCGTCCGGTTCAAAAAAGCTGAACTGGGCCTCGCGCTCCCAGTCCTGGTTCCAGTTGACGGGAATGGTTCGGCAGCGCCCCGCAATGCCGTTGGTGCCCTCGACGTAGATGCCCGACGTATCGCTGAAAAAGCCTTCAGGGTCAGAGACGAGCGAGATCACCGGCAGCGTACTCGCCTCGTCGATGAAAAACGTTCGGGTGACGATGTCGCTCGGCGGTTGGCCCGTTGTGAACGCTGCGGCGCGCAGGACTGTCGTCGAGTTGAACGTCAGCGCCGATGAGTACGCAGTGGACGCCTGTGTAGGAGGCGATCCGTCGAGCGTGTAGCGGATCGTCGCGCCCGCTTCGGCTTGAATCGCAACCGCCACCGATCCCGAGTAGAAGCCCGTCGCAAGGGCGATCTTCGGCGCGTTAAGCGGAAGGGGCGATCCGTCGGATGCGTTGGCTACGCCGGGCGTCGGTGTCGAGAAGAACGCCCACGTGTCGGCCCCGCCAGGCAGGCGGCCGTATGAGATATCGGTCGTCTGCTCGCCGAACGTAAACGTGTCGACGACGGCACCCGATGCGTCGAATAGCCCGACCGATTCGCCGCCTGCCGAGAGCTTAAAGTTGGTGTGGAGCGCTGTCGCCGAGGGCGGTCCGGTGTCTTCGTCGTCGGCCCAAACGAGCAGAAAGCCACGCGGGGCTATCGTCGTGCCGGTGGGAAGCGTCCACTTGTCCGGCTTGCTCAGGTCGTCGGTGATTGTGTAGCCGCTCAGGTCGACGGCGGCGTCGGTCGCGTTGTGCAGTTCGATCCAGTCGCCGAAGTTTGCGAAGTCGGGGTCGGCTAGCGTGGCGGCATTGGAAGCCAAAACCTCGTTGACGACGACTTTCTGCGCCTCTGCCGAAGAGACCAGAGCCGACGCGACGAACAGGGCGAGGACGAGCGAAGCGGTTCGGGTCATGCGGCGGGTGCGATCATTCGAAAAGCGCAGTATAGGCGACACCAGCGCGTAGAATCGTGAGCCGCTGAGCCGAGGATCCCAAATCCATAGCATTGTGAGCAAAACCGAGCGTCGGGCGTTGCGCATCGCGTACTCTACGTCTTCTCTTCCTGATTCTGCATGATCGATCGAACGGCCCGACTGACCGCGTTTGCGTCCCTGGGCGCCTTAGGCTTGATGCAGGACCTCTCGCGGCAGGTGATGCAGTCGATTCCGACCGCCGATCCCGAAGTCGTCGCCGAGGAGACGCTGTCACTTGTCGCCGTCGCCACGGCCAGAGCTGCCGAAGTCGGATTCCAGGCGATGCCCGAGGCGGCGCGTGCGGCGTCGGGCGCATTGTCGGCGCTGCCCTATCTCTACCGCGACTACCTGATCGGCGGCGCAGTTCTGTCGCAGAACGACCCCGAGTTGGTGCAGGCGGCCCAAGAGACGCAGGCTCGGCTCGAACGCAAGATGGCCTTCTACATGCTCCACCTGCCCGAGGGACAGTTTCCCGGACCGCGCGCCCTCGCCGACAAACTCCCGCTCTGGATGGGACGCGTGAGCGGCCCCGGTTTGCCCGAAACGCCGGATCAACGCCTCGCCAAGCTGGGAACGACCGACCTGGTGCTCACGCACCTCAAACTCGTGCTCGGCATGGCTCGGCAAGAAGCGTCGGACGCAGCTACCGCCGCGTCGACCTCATCGGATGAGTAACTCTCTCCGCAGCATACTCGTCCTGATCGCCTTCGCCTTTTGTGCGCTAGGATGCGACGCTCAGACTACGCCTCGCAACGTAGCGACCGGTCCTGTCGTAGCGTCCGCCGACAAGCTGCGAGGCGTCGTGCTCGATGCCTCGCGCGATCCAGGCGTCGGCGCGCTGAGTCGGTTTGCGGATTTAGGCGCGGGCGTGATCTGCGTCGTTCCGTACAGCTTCATGCCGGATCCGCGTCAGCCCGACATGCGGTGGCGGCGCGACGCCCGCTGGTTCTCGGAAAACGCCGACGGCATCGCGCGGATGGCCGACGAAGCCCGCACGCTGGGCGTCCGGCTGGCGATCAAGCCTCAAGTCTGGCTGCGCGACGGCGCGTGGCCCGGTAACGTCGAGATGTCGAACGAGGCAGACTGGAAGGCGTGGGAAGCCAGCTACCGCGAGTACGTGCTGTTCTGGGCAGGTATCGCCGCGGGCGTAGACGCGCAGGTCTTCGTCATGGGCAGCGAGTTGGATCAGGCCGCGACGATTCGCCCCGCCTTCTGGCGAGGCCTCGCTTCCGACGTGCGCGCCATCTACGACGGCACGATCACCTACGCCGCCAACTGGGACCGGCTGGCCGAAATCGGCTTCTGGAAATCGGTCGACGCCATCGGCGTGCAGGCGTACTTCCCGATCTCGACCAAGACCAACCCAACGGCCGCCGATCTACGTGCAGGCTGGACGCCGCACCTCGACGTGCTGCGCGGTGTGGCGCGCTTGAACGACCGCCCCGTCCTGTTCACCGAAGTC
>CAXBBB010000197.1:0-5372 GCA_963973615.1 uncultured Rhodothermales bacterium
CCTTTGGCAGTCGGTTCGTCCGATGGAATTTCCCAGTAGCCCGCAAATGCCCGGAAGTGATCGAGGCGGACCGCGTCGACTTGGCGCAGGATGTTCTGCATCCGCCGGGTCCACCACGCATAGTCGTTCTCAGCCATCACGTCCCAGCGATAGAGCGGGTTGCCCCAGCGCTGCCCGTCCGCGGAAAAGTAGTCGGGCGGTACGCCAGCGACGACGAGCGGCTGCCCCTGATCGTCCAGGCGAAACAGGCCCTGGTCGGCCCACACGTCGGCGCTGTCGTGAGCGACGTAGATCGGCAAGTCACCCAAGATGCGGACGCCGCGTGCTCGGCAGTAGGCCCGCAGTTCTTGCCACTGGCGCGCGAATACCATCTGGACAAACTGCTCCCGGCGCAAGGCTCGTGCGTGCTGCTCGCGGGCTTCTGCCAGGGCCTCGGGCTGATACGTTCGCAGCGGTTTGGGCCACTCTGTCCACGGCGCGCCATGCGCGTTGGTCAGGGCGCGGAATAGCGCGTAGTCGTCCAGCCAAGGCGACTCGTGGCTGGCGAAGTGCCACAATGCGTCGTGGTACGGATGATCAGGCGTTTGTTCGAAGCGGTTGAACGCAGCGTCGATCAGCTCTTGCTTGCGCTGCATCGCTTCGGCCCAGTCGACCTGTTCCAACGAGGGCAACTCGGCTGCCGCGAGTTCGGATTCGGTCAGAAGCCCATCGGCGTATAGACGCTCGGGCGAGATGAGCATCGGGTTTCCGGCGAACGTCGATGGACTCGAATACGGCGAGTTACCATGCCCGACTGGCACCAGGGGGAGCACCTGCCAGACGGTCTGGCCAGCGGCGTGCAGGAAGTCGGCGAATGCGTAGGCCTCGGGGCCGATGTCCCCAATACCGAAGCGCCCGGGGAGCGACGTGACGTGCATCAGGATGCCGCTGGAACGGGAGGAGAGCATGGGCCGAGAGATGGATGAACGGAGCCTGACAAAGTAAGGCGACGCTCGCCAGCGATCCACGACGAGACCATCAGCACGATCACGCGTTTGGGGCGAAAAACTGCCTGGCTTCTATGACACCCGACGAACTTCGCACTGCTGTACCGCCCCTGACTCCGCTGAGCGATGACGACCTGTCGGTTCTGCTCGATATGAGCGACGAGCGGAACGGAGATGTCGGCGACATGCTATTCAAACAGGGCGATCCTGCTGAGCACCTGATTCTCCTGCTCGAAGGGTCGATCGTGGTGCAGGCCGTCAAGGAGGGGAAAGAGGTGGGCCACTTCGTCATAACGTCCGGCTCGATTAGCGGCATGCTGCCCCGCTCGCGGATGACCGGATGGGCAGGCACAGCCCGCGCATCCGAGCCGATTCACTGGCTGGCGATTCACCGAGACCGATTTGGAGAACTGCTAGACCGCGCGCCCGACCTCGACCCGATCCTTGCCGGAGCACTCGCCGACCGCATTCGCTGGGCGACGCGAACCGAGCAGCAGCAGGACAAGCTGGCCGCGCTGGGCAAACTCTCTGCGGGGCTGGCACACGAACTCAACAACCCCGCAGCCGCGCTCAAACGTACGTCGCAGGCGCTGCGCGAGCGGCTAGATCAGATGCCTGACCGCGTCCACCTGCTGGCGAAATACGACCTGTCGCCGGGCCAGTTGGCCTTTGCGTGTGCGATCAGTGAGACCATTGATGGACATTGCCGTCTGTCGGCGATGGAGCGCAGTAGGCAGGAGGACGAACTGGCTGATTGGCTCGCTGACCACGGAGTCGAGGATGGATTTGATCTGGCCGAGACGTTTGTCGAAGCCGGGTTGGACACCGAGATGCTCAACACGTTCATCCTCCAACTGCCTCCTGAAGCCGTCGGCGACGTGCTGCGGTGGGTCGAGACGAGCGTTGCCGCCGACCTGATGCTACGCGACATCTCTGCCGCGGCGTCGCGTATCTCAGACCTGGTTTCGTCGGTCAAAAGCTATTCGCACATGGATCAGGCGGCAGTCCATGAGCCGACCGATCTGCACGACGGATTAGACTCCACGATCACGATGCTTGGCTATCAACTGCGGCATGGCAACGTGACCGTCGAGCGCGATTATGCCGACGATCTTCCGCGCGTCAGCGCCGTTGGGGGCCAGATCAACCAGGTGTGGACCAACCTGATCGACAACGCCATCGACGCTATGCCAGAAGGCGGCACGCTCACGATCCAAACGCGTCCGGACGCGCATAGGGGCGGTGTGTGCGTCGAGATCCGCGACACAGGTAAGGGTATGAACGAGCAAACCCAGCAACGCATCTTCGAGCCGTTTTTTACGACCAAAGGTGTGGGAGAGGGGACAGGCCTCGGGCTCGATGTAGTGCGTCGGATCGTCGAGTCCGGGCACGGCGGCACGATCGAGGTCGAGAGCAAGCCGGGGCGCACCGTTTTTCGCGTCCGCTTACCGATGAGCGCAGCACCCGTCGATCCCGACGCCAACCACGCGCCCGAACTGTCGCAGGCCTAGGCTGGCGCTAGAGGGCGGCGCAGCACCGCGGACGCTTCCTCTGCCCACAGGTATCGCCCAGCTTCGCTTGACATGACCCAAAGGGTGTCCCGTTCGAGGCTGGCGCGCTAGGTGGCACTCCACCTTGCACCGCGCGTACTCCACCGCCTCACTCCCCACACCATGGCCTCCAATCCTGCACTCATCGTCGTCGATGACGAAGTCGAAGTGCTTCGCGCCATCGCCCGTGACCTGCGGCGCCACTACGGAAACGACTACCGCATTCTGCGTGCCCAGACCGGAGAGGAAGTACTCGAAGCCTGCGCGGATCTGGAAAAGAAGGGCCAGACGGTCGCCCTAGTTCTATCGGATCAGCGAATGCCGGGGATGTCGGGCGTCGAGGTGCTCCGGCAAGTCGCCCCAATCTTTCCCGATGCAAAACGTGTCCTGCTGACCGCCTACGCGGACACCGACGCTGCCATTCAAGCCATCAACTCAGCGGGCGTTGATTACTACCTGCTCAAACCGTGGGACCCGCCGGAAGAGTGTCTCTACCCTGTCCTCGATGATTTGCTGGCCGACTGGAAAGCTGCCTATCGGCCCCAGTTTCAGGGCACGCGGGTCGTCGGTAACCGCTGGTCGCCTGATACGCGCCGGGTCAAAGACTTTCTGTCGCGCCACCAGATTCCCTACCGCTGGCTCGACCTGGAAAAGGACGAAGCCGCCCGCAAGGTCGTCGAGTCGCATACCAATGGCAGCCCGCTCACGCTTCCGCTCGTCTTGCTCCCAGACGGTGAGGCGCACGAAAACCCGAACACGCCGGATCTAGCGTCGCTTGTCGGCTTGCAGACAGAGGCGAAACGACCGTTTTACGACCTGGTAATCGTGGGAGGTGGGCCGGCAGGGTTGGCGTCGGCGGTCTATGGAGCGTCCGAGGGGTTGCGAACGTTGCTTATTGAGGCCGAAGCTCCAGGTGGGCAGGCCGGTACGTCGAGCCGAATCGAAAACTATCTGGGCTTTCCGGGCGGTCTGAGTGGGAGCGAACTGTCGCGGCGGGCGGTTGCTCAGGCGCGCAAGTTCGAGGCTGAGATCTTAGCACCGGTCGAAGTAACGGCGCTGCGGACCGAGGACGACTATCACATCCTGACGCTCTCGAACGGCAACGAGGTGTCGTGCCACGCGCTGGTCATCTCGTCGGGCGTGCAATACCGCAAACTTGAGTGTCCCGGCGTCGAGGAGTTGGCCGGACGCGGCGTCTACTACGGCGCGGCTCAGGCCGAAGCGGTCGCTTGCACGGACGAAGACGTGTTTATCGTTGGCGCGGGCAACTCGGCAGGGCAGGGGGCGATGCACCTGAGTCGGTACGCGGCGAACGTGACCCTGCTCGTCCGGGGCGAGGATTTAGGCAAGTCGATGTCGCAGTACCTGATCGATCAGATCGACGCGACACCAAACATTCAGGTCCGCACACGGATGCAGGTCCGAGAGGCGCATGGCGATGAACATCTTGAAGCGCTGACGCTCGAACCTTCGAAAGGCGAGGGTGAGGAAGAGCGCGTGGGCGCCTCGGCGCTGTTCGTGTTCATTGGCGCGGCCCCGCGAACGGATTGGCTCGGCGATACCATCGCGCGCGACGAACACGGTTTCCTTCTGACGGGGAATGCGTTCGAAGGCAAAGCCTCGTGGCCGCTCGAGCGGCCGCCTTTCTTACTCGAAACCTGTCGCCCAGGCGTATTCGCCGCTGGAGACGTACGCTCGGGATCGGTGAAGCGAGTCGCCAGTGGCGTCGGAGAAGGATCGGTTGCCATCTCGTTTGTCCATCAGCATCTGGCTCAGTTTTAATCACCTGCGGCGCAGCGTGAAGCGACGTGGTGAGGGGCTGACGAGGCGAGGAGGCATCCCTAGTTTAGAGTTTTCCTCCATTCACCAGCGGCCTGGCCTTCCCCTAATCCGGGTAGATTGTTTCGGTCGCTGAATCGAATGGAGGGCAACCTCTCGCTACTTCGCACCGCACCGCATGCCCCTTCGCGATCTCTTTGTGCATCGGAAACGTCCGCTGGTCGCCTTAGCGATCATCGTAGGGGTTCTGGCATTCGGATTCGTGTGGTCGCCGCTGCTCTGGCTTGGGCAGTTCGGATTGATCGTGTTCGCATTCGCTCTGGTGGCGGATGCCATCTTATTGGCCCGCGCAGATCTATCCGTATCCCGCGAGTTGGACGAGCGGCTGTCGATTGGAGATGAGAATCCTGGAGTGTGGGTGATCCGGTCGACCGCCGATCTCGACGTATCGCTGGTCGACGAGTGGCCAATAGAAGTCGATGCGTTCGTCGCGCCAGCCGAGTTGCCCCTTGGGGCAGGAGAGACCACGCGGATCGGATTTTCCGTACGACCGACACAGCGTGGACGGCTAGTATTTGGAGCGGTGCGCGTGTTTGCGCGAACACGGATCGGCCTGCTCGAACGGCGATTCAGTGGGGTGGAAGGTTTCGAGTCGACAGTTTACCCGGCCTTCCTTGCGATGCGGCGCTACGAACTCATGGCTGCCACGCAGCACCTCGACCTGATCGGAGTCAAACGCATCCGCAGAGCTGGCGCCTCGACGACGTTCGAGCACGTACGCGACTACGTCGTGGGCGATGACATCCGCAGTGTCAACTGGAAAGCAACAGCGCGGAGGGGGGATTTGATGGTCAATCAATATCAGGAGGAACGCGCTCAGCCGATCTACTCGCTCGTCGATGTGGGCCGGACGATGGCGTTGCCGTTCGACGGACTGAGCCTGCTCGATCACAGCCTCAACGCTGCCCTCGTGCTGAGCGCCATCGCGCTACGTCGACACGACCACGCAGGCGTGATGACGTTTGGAAAAACACCGCAGCAAGTCGTCCCAGCTACG
>CAXBBB010000198.1:0-5346 GCA_963973615.1 uncultured Rhodothermales bacterium
GCGAGCGTCAGCTGCAGAATTACCCACGGAGGTCGAGGTGACCGCCGACGCTTCCGGGGGAGATCGTCTGCGTCTGGGTGCCGCGTCCATAGAGGCGCATCGACATCACGGGCGACTCGGGAAAGGCGCCCTGAATGCGCTGCGCTTCCTGCGCGGCGATGGGTTTGGCGGGCGCCTGGGCCTGCTGAATCGACGCGGTGCGCTCTGCGGGCTGTGCGGCGGTCGTCTGGCGAGCTTGCATCTGCGTGAACAGGTTGGCGCGGCTCTGATAGGGGTTGATCATCGGAAAGGGTAGGAAGGGGAAGAGGGCGAACGCGACCGCGATTACATTTCCATCGTGCGCTTCGCCATCTGCTTGGTGCTCTCGACGGCGGCTAGGTTGGCTTCGTAGATGCGGTTAGCCGAGATCATCCGCGCCATCTCCTCCACCACGTTGACGTCGGCGTAGCGGACATAGCCCTGGGCGTCGGCGTGCGGATGCGTTGGGTCGTACTCCAACCGCTCGGCGGCTTCTTCGGCGATCTCCGTTTGCGGTCCCAGATCTTCCTCGCCCAACCGACGACTCAGCGAGTTGCCCGACAGGTGCTCGCCGCTCGTTCCCATCAGATCCTGCGTCCGGTTGGCGAGCAGGTTCTGAAACCGGCCGCTCATCGCCCCATCAGCGGTGTGGACAGCGCGCTTGACGCGGTAGGCTTCGTCGCCTTCGGCCCGGCTGGTGCGCGCGTTGGCGAGGTTCTCGGTCGACGCCGCCATCGCGATCCGCTGCGACTCCAGCCCACGCGCCGAGGTGCGAAACATCGAGTGGAAACGCTTGGAGATGAGCATCGATTGGAGAGATGAGGAGGAAAAGGGAGGTGGAGTAGATCGTCAACGGGTCTGAAGCCCTTACTGCGATCTGCCCGAGATGCCAGTGCGCATCAACTCGAAATGCTCGCGGAGGGCACGGCTCGCCATCTGCGTCCGCATCCCGGTTTCGGCCATGTCGAGCATTTCGTGTTCGAGGACAGGCGCGTCGGCGTCTAGCGAGACTGTCGACTTCAGATTGTCGGCATCGCGCACGCCGGGCACGCCGCGCCGCATCTCTTGCAGGTGCTCCTCGAAGCTGACGTTCATCCGGCGGTAGCCCGGCGTGTCGAGGTTGGCGAGGTTGGAGTTGATCGCCTGCGTCCGCTTGTTGTACGCGCCCATCGCCTGGCGCAAGACCTGAACTTTGACGGTATCCATAGCGGTGGGGAAAGGTGACGCTGTGGGGTGGGGCAACCGGCGTGCCGGATGGTTATCACGGCTGAGGGGCGACTGGGCGGAAGGATTGACCGATACGGGGGTGGACGATAGCGGAAGGGGTTGCCGGAGAGGTCGGGTTCGGCAGCGCAAGGACACATGGCATAGGAACGCTGTTGCAAGCGGGTTACTTTATGGGTGCTATGCTCGATGTGCTCTTCGCCGCTCCCGTTCTGCTCTTCACTGTTCCGGCGCTGCTGTCGTTGGCGCTGTGGGCGACTGCCAGCCTGGGCTTGCTGCCGCTGGACGTCGACGCGGATTTCGATCTGGATACTGAAGACGGCGGCTCGCTGGCGTTTCTCGGATTGGGGTCGGTGCCGACGATCCTGCTGATCACGCTATTTCTGTTTGCCTTCGGCTGGCTGGGCGTCGGCGTAGTCTTAATACTTCCACTGACCGGCTGGGCGGCGACAGGCGTGGCGATTCCGGTTGCTTTGGTGCTCGCGCTGGCGGTGACAGCGATGGCAGGCAAGCCGCTGGGCAAACTGTTTCGCTCAACTCCTGCTGCATCGAGTCGATCACTCGTCGGCAAGGTGGCGACGGTGACGAGCGGCAGTCTGACCGATACTTTCGGACAGGTCACCATCCGCACGCCGTCCGGCCCCATCGAACTGTCGGCGCGGACCGAGCCAGGCGCCACGCTGACCTATGGCGACCGCGTGTTGATCTACGACCACGACTCAAACTCCGGCCTTTACTCCGTCGCCCCGCACGTGGACGACGCCTTTCCTCTCTGACTCTGATTCCTATGGAAAATCTGTCTCCGCAACTGATCTGGACGATCGTCGCCGTCGTCGGCGTGCTGTTGTTGCTGATGTTTATCGTCTCGCTGTTCAACAAATTCCTCGTCAAAGCAGCGCCGGGACAGGCGCTCGTCAAGACCGGGTTCGGCGTCGACGCGCCTAAGATCCATCTGTCGAGCGCATTCATCGTGCCCCTTCTCAATCGCGTCGAGACCATCGACCTGACCGTCAAGACGGTCCGCATCATGCGGCGCAAGTACGAGAGTTTGTCGTGTGCCGACGGCATCCGGGCCGAGGTAGAGGTCGACTTCTACATTAAGATCAACTCTATCGCTGAGGATATTGCACACGTAGCGACGACGATTGGGTGTGGCCGGGCCAGTGATACCGAGATCCTGCGCGAGTTGTTTGAAGCCAAGTTTGCCGACGCGCTCAAGACGGCAGGTGCCAAGCTGACGTTCGACCAGCTCTACCAGAACCGCCGCCTCTTCCGCGACGAAGTGCTCAAAGCGCTGGGGCAAGAGGGCGACCAGGACGTCGTCTTGAATGGCTACAAGCTGGACGACGTGGCGATTCAGTTTTTGGAGCAGCTTCCCCTCGAACAGCACAATGAGGACAACGTGCTCGATTCGCGCGGGCGCAAAGAGATCGCTCAGCGTACTTCAGCCGAGGTCGAGGCGGCGAACCAGCGGCTCCGGCAGAAAGAAGTGACGATTGCCGAGCAGAACCGTGAGGCCCGACTGCGGCAGTTGCAAATCGAGCAGGACATCAAGGAGAAGGAGGCGGCTCAGACTCGCGAGATCTTGGAGGCAGAGTCGCGCGAGCGGGCAGCGACCGAGCGCACCGTCGCCGAGCAGGAGCAACTGGCCGAGCAGGCGCGCATCCAGAAAGACAAGCAGATTACCGTCGCCAACGAAGCCAAACAGAAGGAAGTGCAGTCGGCGGAAATTGAGCGTGAGAGAGCCGTTCAACTCGCCGACGAGAAGCGGCAGCAGGAAGTCGAGCAGGCGCAGATTGCACGCGACCGGGCTGTCCGCGTGGCAGAGCAGCAGAAAATCCAAGAGATTGAGATCGCCCGCATTCAGCGCGAAGCCGCCGAAGCCGAGGCGCTGCGCGAGAAGCTCAAAATGCTGGAGGAGACGGCGTTACAAGAGGCCGAGAAGATTAGAGCCGAAGAAAAGGCTCACACCGTCCGTGCTTTGGAGATTGCCGAGCGCGACAAGGCCATCGACGTGATCGAAGCCGACAAACGCGCCCAAGTTGACAAGGCGATGCAGCAGGTCGAAGCCGACGTACGTGCCTACGAACTGCGCAACCTCGCTCAGGCTCGACTCGACGCAGCCGCTCTCGATTCGGAAGCCGCTGAGAAGCAAGCCCTCGCGATTGAGATCGTCGGTAGAGCCGAAGCCGAGCGCCAACGCCTGCACCTGGATGCCCAAAATGTAATCGGCGAGCGCGCGCTGCTGGCCCAGGTCCTTAACCAACTCATCCCCCTCTTACCCGAACTGACAGCCCAACTGATGAAACCCGCTGAGCACATCGACAGCATCAAAGTGCTCAACGTCAATGGTCTGAACGGAGTGGGGAGCAACTCCGGCGACCAGCCCTCACCGATGCAGGGCATCCTTGGGACGCTGCTCCAGACCGGCATGGCGCTGCCCGTCCTCAAAGAACTGATGGGCGCGTTGCAAACGAGGGACGGCGCCTCCGACCTGATCGCCGGACTGCGCGGGCTTCCCGGCGGCTCCACGCTAGCCGACGCGCTCGAATCCACACCGCCCGCCGCTCCGACGCTGGGCGACGGGGCACCGCCTAAGGTTTTGTGACATCTCCGAGTTCAGTTGCTGAACTCGCCGCCGCCATTGATCGGGGCGAGCGTCCGAAGTACGTTTTCTTCTGGGGACATACGCCGGGGGCGCCCGGTATTGTCGGTAAGGAGTGTTTGAGCCAGTGGTATCCGTCTCCGTTCGAGGTCGACGGCGTGATTTACGCGACGGCAGAGCATTACATGATGGCTGAGAAAGCCCGGCTTTTTGGAGACGATGATGCGCTCGCTCGCATTCTGAGCGTCGAGCATCCAGGCGCGGCGAAACGGTCTGGGCGCGAAGTGAAACGTTTTGAGGAATCGACTTGGCAATCGGCTCGGATCGAAGTCGCACTGCGTGGCAACGGGGCGAAGTTCGAGCAGCACAAAGCCTTGCGCGCGCTCCTGCTGAGAACCGGCGAGCGCGTGCTGGTCGAGGCGAGTCCGATAGACCCGATTTGGGGCATTGGCTTGGCGGCAACTGACGAACGCGTGATGCATCCACTCCGATGGCCGGGTGAGAACCTGCTCGGTTTTGCGCTGATGGAAGTTCGCAACCGGCTTGTACAGTGATCCAGCGAGTGACACCGAGATCGCAAGCTGTACCTTCGCCCATCGTTCTCCGTCTGTCCTGCGCATGACTTTTGACTCGCCCGATGCTTTTCCCGCGCGACGTGTCACCTTCAGGCAGGCGCTGCTGCCGATTGTGGTGCTCCTCGGGCTGGTGACGTATGGGCTGATCTTACGGCCCCAAGTGTTCGGTCAACCGGCGTTTCCGCTCGAAGTCGTGTTCGTGCTCGCGGCCACGTTCGCCGTCGCCGAACTGCGCATCTTGGGGTACCGGTGGGCTGACATTCAGGGGACCATCGTCGCGAAGCTGACGCGGGCGCTGCCGGCGTTTTTCATCTTCTTCGGCATCGGCATGATCATCGGAAGCTGGATGGTGGCGGGGACGATCCCGATGCTGATCTACTACGGTCTCAAACTCATCCACCCGTCCGTCCTCTACCTGAGCGCATTTCTGGTGCCGGTCGTGTTCTCGCTGCTGACGGGCACGTCGTGGGGATCGGCGGGGACGGTCGGCGTCGTCGTAATCGGGATTGCATCGGCGATGGGCGGCGACCTGGGGATCACGGCGGGCGCGGTCGTCGGCGGGGCGTTTTTCGGCGACAAACTCTCGCCGCTCTCGGACACGACCAATATCGCCGCGATCGCCGCCGACATCGACGTGTTCGAGCACATCCGGTCGATGCTGTGGACGACGGTGCCAGCTGCGCTCATCGCCTGCTCGGTCTACACCGTGATGGGCTTCGTTCGCCCGCCTGCCATCGCTGGAGCCGATCTGGGTCAGATGCAGCCCTTCCTCAATGCACTCGACTCGATCTACTCGTTTCACCTGTTGCTGCTCGTCCCACCGCTGATCGTGCTCGGCGGGTCGATGCTGCGGATGCCGACGGTCCCGACGCTGGTCGTCTCGACCCTGACGGCGTGCGTGCTGGCCCTGATCTTGCAGCCGTT
>CAXBBB010000199.1:0-5337 GCA_963973615.1 uncultured Rhodothermales bacterium
GGCGGGTTTACGAGTTGGGTCGAGCCACTGGGCAAGCACACGCTGCTGCTCGCCGGTGGGATCTCGCTGGCAGATCTAGAGGGCAGCAGCGGCGGCGTGCTGCGCTACCGCAACCAGACGTTGCGCCCCGTCCTCGACTTCACCGCGCTCTACTCGCCGGCCGGCGGCAGCGTCTATGGCGACAGTTTGTTCGAAGAGCGCTACGCCGAGGTCACCCTCGACGCCTTCTGGAACGTCGACGCGTGGAGCACGACGTATCGAGCAGCGGGCATTGGCATGGAAGTGGGCGTTCGCTATAACAAGTTGGTTGAACCGGATACACCCCGCCCGTTCTGCATCGGCAGCAAGCCCGGCGACTGCCCTCCTCGTCCCCCCGATGCGCCGCCGGGCACGTTCTTCGACCCTCGCCTGCCCGGTCCCGTCGGCAGCGGCACGCAGGTGGAAGCCCGGCTCGGCGTTCAAACGCGGTTTTTGCTTCCGTACGCCTTCAACGACGTGCACCCGCTCCACGCGGCGGGCAGCCTGCTGCGCCTGACTGCGCGTAAGAGCGTGCGTGGTACAGACTCCGGCTATCTCGACGCCGATGCCCGCGCCTACACGCTGCTCCCCGCTTGGGGCGACCATCGCCTCTACGTCTACGGCCGCGCCCAGGCGCAGATCGGCGATGCCTACGCCCAGGACGCCGCCGGACTGAGCCGGTATCCGATCTCGTCGTTTGTCGTCCCCGAGTTCGGCACGCTCGAACTGAGCGATCAGGAATACGTCAGAGGCTACCGCACCTTTGCAACCGGCGACCACATGCTGTTCGCCACAGCCGAGTACCGGATGCTGATCGCCCCGAGCTTACAGACGACACTATTCGGCGTCCTCTCATTGGGCGCGACGAGCCTGGCGCTGTTCTCGGACGCGGGCGTCGTCTGGGGCACGCCCCAAGGGCGAGCGCATCAGTGGAGCGCTGGCGCCGAGTTCAAAAACGCCATCCGCGTCGGCAGCTTTTCGTTCGTCCATGCGCTAGGCATCGGCCAACCCGTCGACGTGCTCTTCGGCCCCGACGACGCCACGCTCTACTACCGCATCGGCGGCGCTCTCCCCTTCTGACCCTCCGCTCACTGCTACCTATGCTTCGCCTTCTGCTCGTCCTGCCGCTGATGCTCGCGTCTACCGCATTCGCCCAGCCCACGCTTCCTCTGATCCCGCTTCCGACCTCAGTCGAGGTGCGGTCCGGGACGTTCGCCTTCTCACCCGCCACGCGCATCGTCGTGGCGCCTGGCGACGCAGAAGCCGAACGCATCGCCGGTATGCTGACGGGGTGGTTAGGGGGCGAGGGAGAAAAGCGCCCGCGCGTGTCGGCGACGACCATCGTGCCCGACAGCAGCATCGTTCTGACGAGAGACGCCTCTATTGTGGGCGACGAAGCGTACGTGCTCGACGTGTCGCAGGGCCGCATTGAGTTGCGCGCATCGACGGGCGCGGGGCTGTTTTATGCGGCTCAGACGCTGCGCCAACTGTTTCCGCCATCGGTCGAGCGGGCTGCGCTGCGCTACCGGACGTTCGATATCGGAGCGGTTCGCGTCGAGGATGCTCCACGTTTCGTTTGGCGTGGAATGATGCTCGACGTGGCCCGGCATTTCTTTGGCGTCGGTGACGTGAAGCAGGTGATCGATCTGGCGGCGCGCTACAAACTCAACGTCCTGCATCTCCACCTGACCGACGATCAGGGCTGGCGGATCGAGATCCCAGGCTGGCCGCTTCTGACGAGCGTCGGAGGAGCGACGCAGGTCGGCGGCGGACCGGGCGGCTTCTACACGCTCGACGACTACGACGAGATTGTGCGCTACGCTGCCGAACGCTACGTCACCGTCGTCCCCGAAATCGACGTGCCTGGACACGTAAACGCTGCTGCGGTCGCCTACCCGTTCCTGAGCTGCGCCGATGAGCCGCCGACGCCCTACACCGGCATCCAGGTCGGCTTTAGCGCACTCTGCACTGAGGACGAGCGCACGTACGACTGGATCGGAGATGTCGTCCGCACCATGGCCCAGCATACGCCCGGCCCCTATCTCCATCTGGGCGGCGACGAAGCCCACGCCACCGACGAAGCCGCCTACGTTGCCTTCATGACGCGCGTTGGGCAGATCGTTGCCGACAACGGAAAACGGATGATGGGCTGGGACGACATCGCCAAACTACCCCATGCCGACCTGCCCTCCGGCGCTGTCGCCCAGGTGTGGCGCGCGCAGATCGCGGCGACGAGAGAACGCGTCGTCCAGTCCACCGCCAACGTCCTCCTCTCCCCGTCGACCAACGCCTACCTCGATATGAAGTACGACGACGACACCAGCATCGGGCTCAAGTGGGCAGGCACCACGACGGTCGAACAGGCCTACGAGTGGAACCCCGAAACGCTGATCGAAGGTCTTCCCGCCGACCGGCTGCTGGGCATCGAAGCGCCGCTCTGGACAGAAACCGTCGCCACGTTTGACGACCTGACGTTCCTCGTTCTGCCCCGCCTCCCCGCACTCGCCGAAGCCGGATGGACGGCGCAACATCAGCGCACGTGGTCCAACTTCCGAGCACGCTTGGCCTCACATGGAGCCTTCTGGACCTCGGCCGGACTCACCTTCTACCGCAGCCCCCTCGTCGACTGGCAGATCGCGCGGTAAAAGGAGCGGTTCAACCCTCCCCGTCCAGTTCGGCCTCCAACCCCAGCGCTGCCTCGACCAACCGCTCGCGGATCGTGCCCAAGTCTTCGCGCTGATCGACGTAGCGCTCCATTGCCTCACGCAGGCTCGACTCGCGCGTGACCACGGTTCGGCGCTGCCGTTCGATGGGCGCTACGATGCGGTCGATGGCAGCAATCGTATCAGCAGTTTCGAGCGCTGAGCGAATGGCCGCTTTGTCGACGTTCGCGGCTTGGCTCTCGGCAATCTCGTACCGCACCCTCACGACGGCATCGGCGATGGCGTGTCGGGCGATAGCGTCAAGCACGAACCGGGTTGCGTCGAGGGTATCGTCGGGGACTTTGCAGTCGACGCTAATGAAGCGGCGAGCAGGCGTCGCTCGGAAGTCGACGCGGCTGACGGGGTGCGCGTTTTCGGGCGGTACGAAGCGCTTGCCGGGTTCTCCGTCGGAGTCGAGGTGTAGGATGACGAACCCCTTTTGCTCGTCGGCTTCCTTGAAGGATACGCGCTCGATACTGCTCGAATAGACGACGGGCGGCCCATCGGGGTCGCTGTTTAGGTTCTGGTGGCGGTGGATGTGCCCCAGCGCGACATAGTCGATCTGCGAGCCTTCCGGCACCAAGTGCGACACCTCGAATTTGGGTTCGTGCGCGATCAGGCTCGCACGTTCGCTGTGGCTCAACTCGGCGCCTGTCACGCTGAAATGACCCATCAGTATCGTCGGCACATCGCGCCTCTCCTTGGCGACGTACGCGGTAATGAACCGCTGATACAACTCCTCAATCTTGTCGCGGATCTCGTTGGGCGGCAGGCCGCGCATGTCGTCGCGCGCGAGGATCAGGCTGCGGATGGGCCAGGGAAACGCGAACAGTTGCACGTCGCCGCTCTTGGTCGGGATGATGTCCGGCGTGGGTCGGTTGTAGACGCGCACCTGGGGCTTTCCATCCGATAGTGTCCCGCCCAAGTGACCAAAAATGTCGAGTGCCGACGCCTTACCAAAACTCACCGGATGGTCGTGGTTGCCGACGATCATCGCGACCGGAATGCCCGCATCGACGATGGGTTTGAGGCATTCGACGAACGCCCTCTGTTGCGTCGTTGTCGGTGCGGCGGTACGGTAGGCGTCGCCCGCGAATAGGAACAGGTCGATGTCTTCCGCGAGCGCAGTCTCGACCATCGCATCGAAACTCGTGCGGAAGTCGATCAGGCGCGTGTTCTGACCCGTCACCGGGTCGATACGCCCATGGCTGTCGACGCCGATGTGGATGTCGGCGGTGTGCAGGAGTTTGATCATGTCGCTTGGCTTACCCCCCGACGCGCCCACGGTCGACGTCGGCTTCTTCGACGGCTTCGGGGGCATCGCCTTGCGGAATGAGATCGTCGGCGCGCTGGTAGGTCGGCGAGGGGAAGCGGTTGCTCGTGTCGATCAGGCCGCGGTTGACCAGACGCTGAAGGAAGTTGCCGCTGACGAACATCGCGTTGTGCGCGCCCTGCCCCCACCACGTATCGCGAAACGCGATGCGGCGGTCGTTGAAACCGACCCACGAGCCGATGACCAAGTCGGGGTGCATCGCCATAAACCAGCCGTCGGCATTGTTCTGCGTCGTACCGGTTTTGGCGGCCAGATCGAGGCTACCCGGAATGTTGTACTGACCGCGCAAGCGGATCGCCGTTCCGCCGGATTGGAGCGCGCCGCGCATGATGTCGATGACCGTCCAGGCGGTGTTCTCAGGCAGCGCCTGGCGGCTCGACGGTTCGGCTTCGTAGAGCACGTTGCCGAAGCGGTCTTCGATGCGCGTCACGAGCGTCGGTTCGAGGTAGATGCCGCCGCGCGCGAGCGTCGTATAAGCCGTCGTGAGTTCCAGTAGCGTCACATCTGACGTGCCGAGCGCAAGGCTCATATAGCACTCGGGCGACACGTCATCGGGTACGAGTTGACTGTCGATGCCCATCCGCTCGGCGTACTTGACGACGTTGGCCGGATTGACCATCTCGACGAGTTGGGCCGTCACGATGTTATCGCTCGACGCGAGCGCGTACCTGAGCGTCTTATCGCCGCCGCCGCCCATGTTGCCCGGCGACCAGCGCTGACCAGCACACGTGCCGGTTCCGTTCCACGTGTAGCTCGTGGCCGGGAAGTAGGTCTCGGGCGAGTAGCCGTTGTCGACGGCTACGGTGTAGACAAACGGCTTGAACGTCGATCCCGGTTGGCGCTTGGCCGCAGCGACGTGATCGAACCAGTCTTCTTCGACGTCGCGACCGCCAACCCAAACCTTGACGTAGCCGCTGCGCGGATCAATAGCAACGACGCCTGTCTCCAAACGCGTCTTGATGGATTTGAGGTGGTTCATAAACTCCTCGTCGGCCCGCAACGACGCCAGCGCTTCGTCAGCGGATAGGCTGTCGACGGCTTCGCGGTAGCGATCGGTGTTCTTGATGTAGCCATCGACTAGGCTGGTATTGCGTTCCCAGAAGTACGCGAACGGCTCGACAGCACCCTCCTCCATGGCGCGCACGTACCTGGCAGCTTCTTGGCCCAAGTTGGTCCCTCCGGGTCGTCCCCAGTCGTAGTCGACGACGGCTTGCAGGCCGGGCATTTCTTCTCGGACGGCGTCGGCAGCAGCGATCTGCAGGCGGCTGTCGATGGTCGTGTAGA
>CAXBBB010000200.1:0-5332 GCA_963973615.1 uncultured Rhodothermales bacterium
CCGCCGCTCTGAGCGAGATCGCCTTTGAGTACGCGTGCCGGGCGAAAGCGCGTCAGGTAGAGTGCCGGGTAGGTGCCTGCGATCAGTCCGGCAACCAGGCCGATGGCCCCCAGCACAGCCAGCGTTCCCGGTTGGTGCAGCGTCAGCGTCGAAGTGCCGCCCAGTGCGTCGTTGAAGACGGGCAGCGCCAGCACGACACCGATGAATCCGATGGCGACCGCAAAGCTGCTCAGCAGGACGGATTCGCTCAAGAACTGCCGCACCAGTTGCCCACGCTCTGCGCCCAGGCTCTTGCGTACGCCAATCTCACGCGCTCGCTGCGTCGACCGCGCCGTAGCGAGGTTGGTGAAGTTGATGCATGCAATCAGCAGGATGAGCAGTGCAATCGTGCCGAACGCCCAGAGCAGCCGCACGTCGCGTGCGCCGATTCGTCCAGAACGGGCCAACTCCGAGTCGAACCGAAGTGTCGGGAGGGCGCGCAGCTTGGCTGTGATAGCCGCGTCTTCCGGCCCATACTCGTACGCCGTCATCAGCCGCTCGGCGACGCCCGCTGCTACCGTTTGCGCATCGACGCCTTCGCGCAGGACGACGTACGTGAGGTAGTTCCAGTTGGTGAGATCGTCGAGTGCGTCCGGCCCGGCGAAGCGGCGTGCGCCTTCGATGGAGGCGAGCATTCCAAAGTCGAGGTGCGTATTGCTCGGCAGGTCAGCCAGGATGCCGGTGACCGTCAGCGTCGCGTTCTCGCGTTCGAGCGCCAGCGGCTGCCCCATCGGATCGGCGTCGCCGAACAGCGCGCGGGCGACGGTTTGAGTGAGCACCACGCCATCGGGAGCGGTCAGCGCCATCGCCGGATCGCCCGCCACCATCGGGAGCGAGAACACGTCGAACACGTCCGCGTCGGCCAGCGTGAACGAGTGCACCGTGCGTACGTCGCCATTGGGCAGGCGAATGGGCGCCGCATATCGGTCGATCATACGCACGACGTGATCGACGCCCGGCTCGGCCGCTTTCAGCGACGGAGTCACACCAGCAGGCGTCACTACGGCGACGCTCTCGAACATGGGCAGTTGCGCCGTGAGCAGATACGCGTTGTGGGCGTGGAAACTGTCGAATGAGCGTTCGTGCTGGATGAAGAGCACGATCAGGAAGCAGCACATCAGCCCCAGCCCCAGCCCTCCGACGTTGAGCAGTGCGTAGCCTGAGTTGCGGCGTAGCCCGCGAAGGGCCATTCGTACGTCGTGTGCGATCATATCGTCGTGTGTCGTCGGGGCAAAGTTTTGCTCGTCCGAGTTAATGAGAAGTCTCTGGTCTATTCGTCGCGCAGCACATCCGCCGGGTTGACCGTCGCCGCCCGCAGCGCGTGCCAGCCGACGGTCGCCAGCGCCACGACGAGTACGAGTGCACCGGCGCCCAAGAACACGCCCGGACGCATCGGCGCGCGTTCGGCGAAGCCTTCGAGCCATCGGCCCATCAGCACATAGGCGGCGGGCACAGCGAGGGCGAAACCGACCAACACGAGCAGAGCGAAGTCGCGCGTCATCAGCCCGATGAGCCGCGCCACGCCCGCGCCAAGCGCCTTGCGCACACCGATCTCCTTGCGACGCTGCATCGCGGCGAAGGCGGCCAGTCCGAACAGGCCCATGCAGGCGAGCACGAGCGCGAGCGTGGCGGCGAATCCGAAGACGGCTTGCGTCCGGCGCTCAGCTTCGTAGGACTCGGCGAACACGTCGTCGAGCCATTTGTAGGTGAACGGCGTGTCGGGCAGTACCTCGCGCCACGCAGACTGGATAGCGGTGAGTGCGGCGCCAGACTCGCCGGGGGCCGTGCGTATTGAAAGGGCGCGGGGATTAAAGATTGAACCGCGCTCGCCTGCATCCGGCGGAAAGGCAGCCAACCCAGTGGGTCTGACTTCCCGCCCAATGCTGCCCAAGCGGAAGTCTGCGACGACGCCGACGATCTCGCCTGTGATCGACATATACGTCAGTGATCGTCCCAGCGCTGTTTCAGGCGTGTCTCCATATCCTAATTGGCGCACAGCCGTCTCGCTCAGGACAATTGCCCCCTGTTCGTCTGGTCGAAGTGGTCGCCCGGCAATTACGTCGAGATTGTAGAATTCGGAGAATGAAGCATCAGAGGCAATCATCAACAGAGGTACTCCCTCTTCGCCTTCGACTTCTTCCTCACCTCGAATCACACTTGGTTTGCGCGGGATCGCCATGCCTGACTGTCCTGGAGCCGCGTTCGAGCGAACGATAGCATTGACAGCAGGTGATACGGCAATCGCTTGTTGCAGTCGCACTACGTCGGGTTCTTCTTCGGTGTCGACAGGCAGGACGAGCGTCTGCTCTCTATCGCCTAGCAGGTTGGCACGCCCCAGTTCGAGTTGATCGCCCACGATCCAGGTCGCCGAGAGCAAGCCGACGGCCAGCGCGAACTGCAAAGCGACTAATGCGCGCCGAGTCCTCCAGCCACTACGTACGGCATGACCGCTCAATGCGGCCACGGGTTGCTGCCGTGCGAGATAGAGTGCTGGGTAGAGACCAGCCAGCGCACCCGACAGCAATGCGGCGCCGATCAAAATCGCGCCTGTCCACGGATGGGTGAGCGGTGTGATCGCGAGGTCGAACCCGAAGAAGGCCTCGAAAAATGGTCGTGCGCCGAGACTCAGTACCAGCGCCAGAAGACCCGCGGCAAGCGACAGTAACAGCGCTTCGAGCCAGAACAACCGTCGAACCTCACCCCGCGAAGACCCTAACGTCTTGCGCACGCCGACTT
The DNA here is from genome assembly GCA_963973615.1 of uncultured Rhodothermales bacterium. Taxonomy (GTDB): domain Bacteria; phylum Bacteroidota; class Rhodothermia; order Rhodothermales; family BA12; genus CAXBBB01. Next base: position 2,776 of record CAXBBB010000200.1, read on the forward strand.
CTCTGCGCCGCTCTGAGGCGTACGCCGTCGCAAGGTTGACGTAGTTGATGACCGCTACGACAAGCAGCAAGAGCGCCACGACCCCAAACAGATAAACGTAGCGTAGGCGCGATTCGACGACGTTCTCCATGCCTCCTAACCGACCATCGATGAAGCGTGCTACGCTAATTTGCGGCGATGGTCCGTCGTCGGGTGGAGTTTCAACACTTCGCAGTGCCGTAAGGACAGCAGCCGTGTCGACCGGAGCACCTAGCCGGACGTAGGTTGGAGTCGCGCCCATCATATCGTACGGCGCGTCCCCATTTGGATTGGGCGAACGGTAGGCTAGCGCCTGGAAGCGAAGAGACGAGTTTCCTGGTGGGTCGGCGGCGATGCCCGTGACGGTGAGCACTTCGGTATCGAGCCGGTGCATAAAGTTGCGCTTGAGAAACGCGACTGAACGGCCAATGGGATCACGGTCTCCGAACAGATGACGCGCTGTCGACTGCGTCAGTACGACGTCACCCGGTTTGGTCAGTACATCGCCTGCGCGCCCGTCGATCAAATCGAACGCAAAGAAGTCGAAGAATCCTGGGGTGACGCGCTTGAAGTACCGAACATCCATCGGGTCCTCATCACCGATCCGCATCGTGCCGCCTTCGCCTTCGACCTGTACTATGGACTCGACTCCCGCTACACCTTCCGACAGCGCGGCGTAGCCCTGGGCACTCGCGCCGTTCATTGTGAACAGCCTAGGGCCAAAAGGAACAGCTCGCTTGATCGAATAGATCTGTTCGGCGTCGGGGTGGAAGCGGTCATAGGTGAGTTCGTGCGCCGCGTAGAGCAGCACGACGAGGCACGCCGCCAGCCCAGCAGCTAGTCCAAGTACGTGAAGGAGAGCATATCCTTTACGACGAGCCAGACTGCGAAGGGTGAGGGTGAGGTCGTGGAGCAGCATGATGTCACGTGGGGAAGAGATGTAGCGACGCAGCACGCTGCGTCGACCGGACAGACGCCTACCCCCATCGCCAACGCTGTGCCGACGCGCGAATCAGGCCACAGCACGCTAAACCACGCGCCGATCTGTCCGCCACCGAACAGCGCCCGTCCGCGCCTGGACGAAACGGCGTCGCTACTCGTCTCGCAACGACGCCGCCGGGTTCGCTCGTGCCGCCCGGACCGCGTGATACGCCACCGTCGCCAGCGCCAACGTCAGCACGGCGCCACCCGCCAGCGCGAACGGCAGCCACCCCACGTCGATGCGGTAGGCAAAGCCGTCGAGCCAGCGGTTCATCCCGACCACAACGGCAGGCACGGCCAGCGCAATGCTCACCAGAACGAGCGCGACCGTCCCCCGGCCCAGCAGCGCAACCACCTGGACAACCGTAGCTCCGAGCACGCGTCGCACGCCGATCTCTTTGACACGCTTGCTCGCCGAGTGCGCCGCCAGCCCGAACAGGCCCAGCAGGGCAATCGCGATGGCGAGCCCGGCGAAGAACAGGAAGAGGGTGCCGAAGCGCTGCTCTGCTTCGTACTGCTCGGCGAAGCGCTCGTCCATAAACGCGTACTCGAACGGACGCGTCGGCACCAGGTCCGTCCAGATCGCCTGAATCGCATCGAGTGTGGCCCCCAGGTCATCGGTGCCGACGCGGATCAGGATGTTGTTCAGAAAGCCCGCTTCCAGCTCGCCCGAGTCGACTAGAGGCAGGGGCGAGAGGAAGGCAGGCTGGATTTCGGCTTGCAGGCCTTGCGTGTGAAAGTCGCGCACGACGCCGACGATGGTGGCGTTCAGGCCCCAGAAGTCGGCCTGCTTGCCCAGCGCGTCGCCCGGTTCGTCATAGCCTGCCTGCCGCGCCGCTGTCTCGTTGATGAGCGCTTCGCGCGGCGAGTCTGGCGTGTGCATCGGACGCATCCCACGCCCGGCGATCTGTGTCAGCCCCATGACCGAAGCCAGAGAGGTGTCGGCGACGTACATCGCGGCGAGCATCTCCTGCTGGCTGCCGTCGGCTCGCTCGACCCATCCACTGCCTGTACCGCCGCCGTTCGTTGGCGCGCTCAGTCCGATGCTCAGGCCCTGCACGTGTGCCAGCGCGCTGATCTGCTCGCGCAGTTCGGGGAGGCGGGGAACGACGTCCTCGTTGATTGCCTCGGGCAGCAGGACGAGTTGGGTTTGGTCACCGCCCACGTCGAAGCCCAAGTCTCGGTCCTGCATGAAGCGCAACTGGCCGAATACGATGGCTGTCGCTGCCAGCAGCGCAATCGACGCCGTGAACTGCAAGCCGACCAGCCCGTGCCGGAGCGCGGTGCCTTGCGATCCAGTCGAAAACCGGCCTTTCAGTACCTGTACCGGCCGGAAACCGCTCAGCACGAACGCCGGATAGGTGCCTGCCAAAAGACCGGTTCCGACTGTCAGCGCGACGAGCGCGGCCCACCACATGCCCAGGTCCGCCAGCACGACGGGCCGGTCGGCGACGACTCGAAAGATCGGCAGCGCGATCCACGCGAGCCCGACGGCGAGTACGAGGGCGACCAAGCTGAGCAAAACGGCTTCGATCAAGAACTGGATTGCCAGCCCGGC